>CAZNVA010000053.1:5182-8693 GCA_964576335.1 uncultured Thermotogae bacterium
TAAAGAGTAACAAAACCAATTAACGGAAAGATTATATGATTTGAAATGAACCCTTTTCCAGTCAATTACCCCGCACCAAGGTGTCGGGCTTGTAACCACATGTCCGTAAGGTTAAAAATGGTTTTTCTTTACCAACGAAAGACCCTTCACCTTCGCTGGCCGTTGTTGATTTTGTGGTATTTGATCGACATAATCATGAGAAGTGGCAAAAAGGAGGTAAACTATGCCATGGGTTGAAGACGACTGTAAAGGATGCGGTGATTGCCTGGACAGTTGTCCGGTAGATGCCATAACGATCAACAACGGCAAAGCAGAAATTGATAACGTAATCTGCACGAAATGTGGAGACTGTTTCGAGGCCTGCCCTTTCGACGTAATCAGGCCGAATTCGGAAAATCCGGACCTGCGGGGCGGCTTCAGGGATACCGAAAGAGGCACCGGACGGGGGTCCGGGCGTGGTTCCGGTCAAGGCGGAGGCAGAGGTCAGGGCAAAGGAAGGTCCTCCGGAAGAGGTCAGGGAAGAGGGAGGAGATAAATCAACATGAAACCGATAATCGCTTGTGGTACCGAGGACGGAGAAAGTCTATACGAGGACCATTTTGGGGAATCTCCTTACTTCAATTTATACGAGCTAAATCCGGGTGGACACGAATTTATCGAAAGGCTTGATAATATATCCCAGGAAGAGGATGCGGAGGAGGATCTCCACGGGGACCCGATAAAAGCAAAAAATATTTCCTCACTGCTAAAAACCAAATCAGTGAACGTTCTTCTGGCCCACCAGATGGGGCCAAATATAGTTAAGGTAAGTAAAAATTTCGTACCGGTGATCTCGCGGGAAAAGGACCTGGAAACGGCGCTTGATCTGGTCAAGGACAACCTGCATCTCGTCGAGCGGGAATGGCGCAAGGGAGAAAAAAGAGAACACCTTGTGCTGGGCGCGGACCCGGAGCAGGAATAAATCATTAAATTGACTCCAGGGGCGAATTAAATGAGAAATGTAATCATAATTGGAGACGGGGTGGCCGGTGATACGGCAGCTAAAACGATCATAACCCAGCCCGGCGATTTCCGCGTCTCCGTATTCACCTCTGAAAAGTTTCCGTTTTACCAGCGAACGCGGGTCGGGGACGTCCTGAGTGGAGACGCCGGGACGGAAGATCTAATACTGCACGACAGGAACTGGTACTCCGAAAACGAAATCGACCTTCACCTGAATACCCCGGTCGAGAAGATCTCACCGTCGAACCACACCATTTCCACAGTTACCGGCGAGGAATTTGGTTTCGAAAAACTTCTCCTGGCAACCGGAGCAAAACCGATCTTTCCCCGGATTGAGGGCAGAGAGAAGGAAGGTATATTTACTTTACGAACACTTGCGGACGCAGCTAAAATCCGCTCCGACCTTGGTGATACGGACAACGCGGTCGTTATTGGCGGAGGAATTCTAGGACTCGAATCCGCGTACTCGTTAAACGCCATGGGGATCAGGACAACCGTGGTGGAAATCCTCCCCTCGGTCATGGGGAAACAGTTGGACGAAACCGGATCGAAGTACGTCAGAAAGCGGCTCGAGAAAAAGGGAATTAGGTTCCGACTCGGCTGCGAGGCAAGAGCTTTTCTTGGCGGAGACCGCGTGGAGAAAGTCGAGCTCGACACGGGCGAACTCCTTCCGGCTGAATCCACAATAGTTTCCGCCGGAGTTTCCCCGCGAACGGAACTGGCCGAGGCGGCCGGCCTAGAAACCGGAAGGGGAATACTGGTAGACGAGCGGCTTCAGACCAGTGAAGAAGACGTATTCGCTGCCGGCGATGCAATCGAGCAGGACGGTAGCTGTTACGGTATCTGGCCTCCGGCAAGGGAACAGGGAGAAATTGCCGGGAGTAACGTAGCGGGCGAGGAAAAAATTTACGATGGAAGCCTCAGCTACTTTAAGCTAAAAGTCGCTCAGATCGACATGATATCCGCGGGTATCAGGGAAGAAAGTCGAGCGGAGGAAGTCGTAACCAGGGAAGAGGACCGAAAAAGCTACAAGAAGTTCTACCTGGACGAGGGGGGCAAGCTAATAGGAGTAATAACTGTTGGCGACCGATCCTCTCACTCCAAAATACTAAACGCACTCCGGGGTCGGGAAAAGTTAGAAAAGCTGGAAGATAGTCTGGGCAAGTAAAACAACTCAAGTTACTATTCCTCAGGGGAAACTTGTAGAGTTCCCCAAAACTATGTCCGATTTGCAGAAAACTTAGAGTTCCGTAAAATAAGTCGGTGATTATTAGATGTCTCAAAGAATAAGGGCTTCGAAGAGGGCCGCGGACTTTCCCGCCTCTCCAATCAGAAAACTCAACCCCCTGGCCGAAGCAGTCAAGAAGCAAGGGGCAAAGGTTTACCACGTCAACATAGGCCAACCCGACATAAAAACTCCTCCCGAATTCATGCAGGGAATAAAGGAAGCGGATCTAGAAGTTCTAAGCTACAGTCCTTCAAAGGGTAAGGAGGAGACTCTGGCAGGGCTAAGCACTTATTACCAGGACCAGGGAATCGATCTGTCCCGGGAAGAGTTAATGGTGACGACCGGTGGCAGCGAAGCCGGTCTTTTTGCCTTCTTCGTCGCTCTGGAAGCCGGCGAAGAGGTTTTGATCCCGGAACCTTTTTACACCAATTACCGGGGATTCGCGGGAATGACCGACGTAAAAATCGTTCCAATCCCCACCAGGCAGGAAGACGACTTTAGCCTGCCGAAACGAGAACAAATTCGGTCCCTGATAACTAAAGAGACTGGCGCAATTTTGTTAACAAACCCCAGCAACCCTACGGGTAGAGTTTATACGGAAGAAGAACTGGAAACCGTCCGATCGCTGGTCATGGAAAACGACCTTTTCCTTATCTCGGACGAGGTTTACCGGGAGTTCGTTTACGGCAACGAGGGAACTCAAAGCGCCCTGAACCTGGCCGGGATCGAGGATAGAACGATAATGATAGACAGCATCTCCAAGAGGCTAAGTAGCTGCGGGGCCAGGATCGGGGTTCTTGCCAGCAGAAACGAGGCCATTATGAATTCGGCATTAAAACTGGGTCAATCAAGGCTTTCACCGCCAACCATGGGGCAACTGGGGCTGATTAATTACTTGAACTCTCGGGCTTATCCTTCAGCCATCGAGGAAATGGTAAAACGGTACGAGAAACGAAGGAACGTTCTGCTGGAAGAACTGAGTTCAATAGAGGGTATTGAGTACGGGGAACCCCAGGGGGCTTTTTACCTGATGGTGCACCTGCCGGTACAGGATGCCGAGGACTTCGTCCGCTGGATGCTCGAGGAATTCCGCCACGAAGGCGAGACCGTGATGATGGCCCCGGGAGAAGGTTTTTACGAATCCCCGGAGGGAGGAAAGGACGAAGTCAGGCTCAGTTACGTTCTGAACGCCGAAGAGCTGGTTCGCGTGGCCGAACTGCTGGAAATGGGGCTAAAGCAGTACGAAACTCGATAGAACAATAATCAATCAGTACTTATCGC
>CAZNVA010000054.1:0-8543 GCA_964576335.1 uncultured Thermotogae bacterium
ACCAAGTACGGGGATGGCGCCGCGGACATAGCGCCGCTGCTCCACCTATTCAAGACCGAGGTTAAGGAGCTGGCACGCTACATGGAACTACCGGAAAGCATCATCGAGAAGCCGCCCTCGGCCGGTTTATGGGAAGGACAGACCGACGAAGAAGAACTGGGAGGAAGTTACGAAGACCTCGACCGCGTACTTTACTGCAAAACCGAACTCGGCCTTTCCCGCGAGGAAACGGCCGAGAAACTGGACCTGGACGAGGAGTTCATCAACCACGTTTATTCCCTGGTCAACGATACGGAACACAAGAGGAAGAACCCGCCCAGCCTGGACAGGTAGACCGATCGGGCCGCGAAAGAGATGAATTTGGAACGGCAAACGTAACAGAGACGGGAGGTAAGGATGACTATTTCCAGCCGAAAACGGATACTGGCAGTAATACTGGCTCTACTGACTCTTACTAGCTTGACCGGACTGGCGGAACCGGAGAACCCGGTCAGGGGAGGAGAATTGACGGTTGCTCTGCCCACCGAACCGCCGGGCCTGGATCCGACGACGAACACGGCCGCGGTTATCGATCGCGTGCTGTACAATAACGTCTACCAGGGACTGGTACGGGTGAATAGAAACGGCGAGGTGGTTCCCGCCCTGGCCCGGGACTGGGAAGTATCCAGCGACGGTAAGCTCTACCGATTCCACCTCCGGGAAGGGGTGAGGTTTCACGACGGGAGTCAGTTTACCGCTGAGGACGTTCTCTTTAGCTTGAACCGAGTTCGCGGCGGGGAAATTTCCGTGCCCAACCCGGAGTACTACAGGCCAATAGAAGCGGTAAAAGCTCCGGACCAGTACACGGTGGAGATCGTGCTTTCCGGTCCGAACTCAAGCTTCCTGTTTAACCTGGCCCGGGGCGACTCGGTAATTCTACCGGAAGGAGTATCCGACCTGAAGACCCATCCAATTGGTACAGGTCCGTTCGAATTCGTGGACTGGAAGCGGGGCAGCAGCGTCACTCTAAAACGCTTCGAGGGTTATTACGAGGAAGAACTACCTTACCTGGATCGAGTCGTATTCAAGTTCATCGGGGATCCCAGTACCAGAATCGCCGGTTTACGGAGCGGGGGAATCGACGCGATTGCGTACCTCAATAGCCCGGAAAACGCCCTGACGATCAGGAAAGAACCTTCTCTGAAGGTTCTGGAAGGCGTAACGACCTGGGAAGTGATACTTTCGATGAATAACTCCCGGGAACCGTTTTCAAACCCGCTGGTCCGCCAGGCGATAAATTACGCGATTGACAGAAACGAAGTAATCGAGGGCGCAACGTTCGGCTTTGGCGAACCGATCGGGAGTCTGATGAGCCCTTCGAACCCGAACTACCTGGATCTGGCCTGGCTCTATCCCCATGACCCGGATAGGGCAAAGGAATTACTAAAGCAAGCCGGTTACCCCGACGGGTTCGAAGCTCAACTGACTTTGCCCTCCACCTACGACCTTTCGCTCCGTTCCGGCAAGATAGTCGCAGATCAACTGGAAAAGGTCGGCATCAAGTTAGAAATCCAGAAGATAAGCTGGGCCCAGTGGCTGGAAAGGGTGTTTAAAAACGCGGAGTACGACCTGACCGTCATCGGTCACGCGGAGGCCTTTGACATCTCGATTTACGCCAACCCGGACTACTACTTCAGGTACGACAACGAAAGGCTACAGGAGGTTTTAAACCGGGCGGAACGGGAAATGGACGATTCCAGAAGGGGTAAGCTTTACGCCGTTGCCCAGTGGATAATTGCCGAGGACGTACCATCGGCGTTCCTCTTCTCAGCGCCCAGCCTTCCCGCTATGCGAGAGACCGTTAAAAACTGGTGGAAGGATTATCCGCTGCCGGTGGTCGACGTAACGAGAGTCTGGAAGGAGAGTTAAGGTCGCCGGGATTCAGGAAAATGTTATCCTACCTTGCCAGAAGATTTCTCGGGTTGTTCCTGACGCTTCTGGCAGTCTCGTTTGTGATATTCCTGGTTCTGAAAGTGCTTCCGGGCGACCCGGCCCAGGTCGTACTTGGTCTGAACGCCAAACCGGCGGAGCTGGAAAAACTCCGGGCGGAACTCGGGTTAAACAAACCGATCCACCTTCAATACGGTAACTGGCTTTTCGGGCTCTTTACCGGAAAGATGGGGCGGTCTTTTTTTTACGAGAAAGGAGTCGGCGCACTGATCCGCAGCCGACTGGCAGTAACACTGCCTCTGACCTTACTGGCCACTCTGCTTTCCATAGGTATTGGGATTCCGCTGGGAACATTTGCCGCCACCAGAAAGGGCAAGCTGGGTGATTTCGGCGTCATCGCCCTCTCCCAGATCGGGATTTCGGTACCGGCTTTCTGGCTCGGGATGCTCGCCCTGCTATTCTTCTCCGTTCAGCTCAATTTACTGCCCTCCGGGGGCTTTCCGGGCTGGGGATCGAATCCGCTGGGGTCGCTTCGGTCCCTGCTTCTGCCCGCAGCCACTCTTGCCGTAATTCAGTCCGCAGCGTTAACCAGGCTCACCAGGTCCTCGACGCTCGACGTCCTTTCCCGTGATTACGTTTCCACCGCCCGGGGAAAGGGCCTGAGAGAGTCCAGAGTTATCTACAAACACGTGCTGGGCAACTCGCTGATCTCGGTTCTGACGCTGATCGGGCTACAGGTCGGACAGCTTTTGGCCGGAGCCGTCGTGATAGAGATGGTCTTCCACCTGCCGGGACTGGGGCGACTGCTGATACTGGCCGTCCAGCAGCGCGACCTGCAGCTGGTTCAAGGTATCGTGACAGTTCTGGTCGGTGCCATCATCGTAATTAACTTTCTGGTCGACCTGACTTACAGCTGGCTCGACCCGAGAATAAGGTTGTCCTGAGGAGTCAATCGATGAAAGAGAAAATGGGGTTCGCTAACAACAAGAGTCCGCGGAAGCCGAGTTACCCGAGCCTGTTAATCGGAGGGGTTCTCGTTCTCGTCGTCCTGTTTACGGCCGGGACAAGCTTCTTTATAACACCCTACAACCCATCCCGGATGAATATTCCCGACCGGCTGGCCTCGCCTTCGGGGGCCCACTGGTTCGGGACGGACCAGTACGGCCGGGACGTCTTTAGCCGGGTGATAGTTGGATCGCGCAGTAGCCTCTACGTCGGCCTGCTCGCGGTAGCAATCGGGATAGTTTTTGGCGTCCCGGCGGGCTCCGTCGCCGCTTATTTCGGCGGTGACCTGGATTCGGCCATCATGCGGGTTATGGACGTCTTCTACGGCTTCCCTCCGGTAATTACCGCGGTTTTGATTACTTCCGTATTCGGTCCCGGCCTGACGAATTCGACGCTTGCAATCGGAATATTCAACGTTCCGATATTCGCCCGACTGACCCGGGGAAACTTTCTTTCCGTCAAGGAAAGGCAGTTCGTGGAAGCAGCGCGGGCCTCCGGCCGCTCCGAATTCGAGGTAGTCCTCAGACACGTGCTGCCGAACGTAAGCTCACCGATAATAGTTCAGGCAACGACGCAGTTCGCGCTGGCGGTACTGGCGGAAGCCGCCCTCAGTTATCTCGGTCTGGGAATCCAGCCCCCACATCCTTCCTGGGGTTTGATGCTCAAACAGGCCCAGACGTTCATTCGGCTCTCGCCCTGGCCGGCAATTTTTCCTGGCCTCTCCATAGTAATTACCGTCCTCGGGTTCAACCTGGCCGGCGACGGCCTGCGGGACCTGCTCGATCCCCGCTCCACCTTCTTTTCCCCCGGAGCTTAACTGTCACCGGGATCAAAGTGTAATTCCCTTCAGCTCAAATACTGAACCGGAACTTCTCCGCGCTCGTTTTCGAGCGGGCATTTGTACTGAACCCTTATCTGACCTAAAATTCTTTGCTATGGACTTGGATTTTGCAGAATTAAACGAGTTATTCGAAGCGGAAGGTAACCTGGTTTCTCCGAAAGAACCGAAAAGAGTGGTTTTTGTCGGTGATACCCACGGAGATCTGGAATCCTCGCGGACCGTATTTGACCGTTACTTCGACCCGGGAACCGTCATCACGTTTCTCGGCGATTACGTTGACCGGGGTCCCAAATCGGAAGAGAACCTCACTTACCTGCTGCGGAAGAAGCTGGAAAACCCGAAGCGGGTCTTTCTTCTGCAGGGAAACCACGAAGGTATGAAATTCAGAGAGTTCGGTCCGGTTGACTTCTGGAGTTCCCTCTCGCCAGGAGAAAGGGAAAAATACCAGGAATTGCTTGCGAAACTTCCGCTGGCCTTTTCCCTGAAAAAAATTATTGCCACCCACGGTGCCCTGCCGGACGTGGAGAGTCTGGAAGAAATTGAGGAGATAGAAGGGGGCAGCTCTCGCTGGGAAAAGATAACCTGGGGGGACTGGAACGAAGTCGCGGGTTACGTCCTCGGCGGTGGTTTTGGCAGGCCGCAGCTCGGTTCGGACTACTTCGATCAGACAATGGATAAACTGGAGAAAAAAGTACTCATCCGATCCCATCAACCCAACGTCCCAGTTTACATGTTTGACAAACGCTGCATCACCATTTTTACCTCTTCGGCTTACGGCAGACAGAGAAACGTCGCGATTGCGGAAGGCGACGTAAGTGACGGAGAGGATATAACTCTGGAGTCGCTCTAAATTTAGCCAAAACCCCGAACCACTCAGGAGGTGGACTAGATGGGTTTCAGCTGTGGCTTTCTCGGTTTGCCCAACGTGGGTAAATCGACCCTGTTCAACGCTTTATCCGCCGCCGGAGCCGACGTGGAGGGTTATCCCTTCTGTACTACGGAGGCCCAGGTCGGGACGGTAAAGGTGCCCGACGATAAGCTGGACCGCCTTGCCGAACTATTCTCCGGCAAGGAGAAGGTCTACACCGACATCGAGTTCTACGACCTCGCGGGGCTCGTGGAGGGGGCCCACCAGGGAGAGGGTCTCGGCAACCAGTTCCTGGCAGAGATTCGGGGGGTCGATGCCCTGGTCCACGTAGTCAGGTGCTTCGAGAACTCCGACGTACCCCGGGAAATAGACCAGGGAGCAGCGGAAAGAATCGATACCATCGAGGCGGAACTGCTGCTCAAGGACCTGGAGACGGTAGAAAACAGGCTCGGAAGCCTCGACCAGGAGGAGGACCAGCTGGAAGAGATGTACCGGGAACTGAAGAACGACCTGGAAGAGGGGATACCGATCCGGGAACACGAGTTCTCGCCGCACGAGCTCGAGGAACTAAAAGGGCTATCTCCCCTCACGGCAAAACCGGTGCTCTACGTTGCCAACGTCAGCGAGGACCCGGACAGGGGTTGCGTAAATGCCGTAAGGTCGAAGGCGGAGGACCAGGGGGCCGAAGTTCTGGCGATTAACGGGGAAATCGAAGCCGAAGTCCGGGAACTGGGGCTGGACCAGGAGGAAATGGACGAATACCTCCAGGAGTGGGGGCTTGAGGAGTCCGCGCTGGATAGGTTGATCCGAACCGGCTACGACCTGCTCGACCTGGTGACGTTCTATACTACGGACGGTCCGGAGACCCGAGCCTGGACGATCAAAAAGGGTTCCACCGCCCTGGATGCCGCCGGCAAGGTCCATTCGGACTTCGCGGAGGGGTTTATCCATACCGAGGTAGTTTCGATTGACGAGCTGCTAGCCCACGGGGACGTCAAAGGCGCGCGGGAGGACGGGCTGCTGAAGCGCCGCGGCGAGGACTACGAAATTCAGGACGGCGACGTCGTCCACTTCGTGACTTCGAAGTAAACTTGTTTTTGCTTCCCTGAGAAGTTAAATTAGACCATAATAAAAGCAACTTTCACCGCCGGGCAAATCGTTTCATTTTTTATTTGATTACATAGAGGTGACTCAATTGAACAGTATCGAAGAAGATAAAGAAGTCGAAGAGCTATTTGACGAAGAAACTCTGATGATATTTCCCACGGACACCGTCTATGGCCTGGGAGGTAATGCCAACGAGGAGTCGGTTACGTCACGGGTCTATCGGGTGAAACAGAGAAGCACGGAGAAACCCCTGACACTGCATCTCTTTTCCATCGACGAAATCTCCCAGTATACCCTGGATCTCTCGGAAAAACAGTGGGCGATAGTAGAAAAGCTACTACCAGGACCCTACACTCTGATTCTTCCTGCCAACTCGGAAGCACCGGAGGTTTCAGTCAGCAGGGAAAGGAAAGTGGGGGTTCGCGTTCCGGATAGCGATTCCTTCCGGGGGCTAAAGGAAAACGTCAGCTTCCCCCTGGTCGGGACCAGCGTAAACAAATCGGGCGACCCACCGATGACCGATTTCGATAGAATAGTCGAGGAGTTCGGCGGAATCGTCGACCTCTTCATCCAGTCCGAGGACGAGATGAGCCACGAACCTTCGACCGTGCTGGATCTGACTTTTGACCCTCCAAAAGCCCTCCGGGGCGAGCTCCCCGAAGAGGAACTGAAGGGCCTCAGTTAACTGAGGCAAGCAGGTACCCATGAAAATCATCGTACACGGAGGGGCGGGTAAAATACCTGAAGAGGACCAGGAAGAACGAAAATCAGTCCTAAAGGAAGCAGCAGAAGAGGGAGTAAAGGCAGAAACACCTCTCGCCGGGGTCGAAACGGCCATCAGGATTCTCGAGGAGTTCCCATTATTTAACGCCGGGCTTGGAGGTAGCTTTCAGCTGGACGGGGAGGTCAGGCTGGACGCCGCAGTGGCGAAAAGCGACCTCTCGACCGGCGGGGTAATCAACGTCGAAGGAGTCCAGCACCCCATAACCCTGGCAAATGCCGTCAGGAAGAAGACGCCGCACGCCCTGCTTCAGGGGGAAGGAGCGGTAGAACTCGCACGAAACCTGGAACTGGACCTTTTCGGCGAAACGAAAAGCCAGCGGGCCCGGGAAAAGTGGGAAGAAATATCGGAAAAGCTTTCCGGGTTAAGCTATCAGGAAAAACTGAAAAAACTAAGAGAACTATCGAGCGGCCAGGATACCGTGGGCGCAGTAGCGGTTTCCAGCGAGGGAGAGCTGGCGGCCGGTACCTCCACCGGTGGTGTTCGAAACCAGATGAAGGGCCGAGTCGGAGACTCTCCGATCTTAGGGGCAGGGCTATACTGCAACGAGAGGGGCGGCGTATCCACGACGGGAAAGGGCGAAGCAATTATAAAAGTCAACCTGGCCCGAGAACTCGTCCACCAGCTCGAAAACGGGGTGGACCTTGACGGCGCCGCCCGTTCAGCAATAGAAAAACTGGAGGATCAAACCGGCTCCCGGGCCGGGCTCATCTCGCTCGATTCCAGCGGCAATTCAGCCGCGGTTCATAACACGAGAGACATGCAGTACGTAGTGCGAACTAGCTAGCCAGGTCCTCGGTGATCGAGATTATTTCCGCGAAGGATTCCGGATCGAGAGAGGCACTACCTACCAGGCCACCGTCTATGTCCGGCTGACTCATTAGCTCTTCGGCGTTGTGCGGCTTGATGCTTCCGCCGTACTGAAGCCTGACGCTCTCGCCGACCTCCTCACCGAGCAGATCCTTTACCTGGTCTCGAGCAAACTTACAGCCCCCCTGAGCGTCCTCCGGAGATGCCGATTCGCCGGTACCAATTGCCCAGATCGGTTCGTAAGCAATTACCATTTCCTTTGCGTCCTCCGGATCAAGACCTCTCAGGTCGTTTTTTAGTTGATCGTGCAGAACCTGTTCGGTCTCGCCGTTGGACCGCTGATCTTCCGTCTCTCCGATACAAAGAACCGGCTTCATGTCGTTTTCGAATACCTTATCCAACTTCTTGTTAACCATTCCATCCGTCTCGCCAAAGATCTGCCTGCGTTCGGAGTGCCCGACTATGACGTAATCCGTCCCGACCTCTTTTAACATCTCGGGCGAGATCTCTCCGGTGTAAGCACCTTCCGATTCGAAGTAGACGTTCTGGGCCAGCAGCTTGATCCCCGTACCTTCGATCCCCTTACTGACTACGTCGAGGGAAGTGTAAGTCGGCCCCAGTCCTATTTCCACCTCGGATACGTACTTGACCTTTTCTCTAAACGCGTTGAGAAATTTTCGCGATTCCTCTCGGGTCTTATGAAGCTTCCAGTTCGATGCTATAAACGGTTTTCGCAAATCTATACCTCCTAGTTTTTTTAGTTGCGGGAAGAAGCCCACCCAAATCGATCTATTTCAACAACAAACCTTCAGATTTTTCCTGCTTTGTAATGTTAAGGGGCAAAGCTGGCATCGACAATGCGGGGATTTTGGTGCAGCGTCTCCGACGAGGCGCGTTATTGCTAATATTAAGGATGGCAGCCGTTCGATTGTCGTATTGGCAACAGGGTTTTGTTGGCAAGTTTTCTCAGGTGTTCCTTTCCGTTTCAGCCTTTGGCTGAACGTTGAAGGAGGAAAGAGAGAATGGGGGTGAAAACTATAAATAAAAATAAGGAACGAAAACGTAAAAACAGAAATAATTTAACCACCAAACCAAAAAATCTCCCCATAAACTTGCGAAAACCTGCCACCGGACCCGATAATTAAGTCAATCATGACAAAACAATCCTTCACGGATCTCGAAACCATATCGCCGATTGATGG
>CAZNVA010000055.1:0-8463 GCA_964576335.1 uncultured Thermotogae bacterium
AAGTAGCGGATCGGTACGCGCAGGCACTTTACGAGCTTGGAGTGGAAGAAGACAAGCTGGACGGGATCCAGGAGGACCTGAGCGAGGTCAGCCAGATGGTGGATTCGAACGATTACCTGATGGATTTCCTCGTTCACCCCTTAGTTCCGAACGAGGACAAAGAAGGGGTTCTGGAAGAAGTTCTGGGCGAGTCCCTGCTCCGAGAGACCTTAAATTTCTTAAAGTTGCTCGTCAACAAGGATAGGGAGGGATATCTCCCGTTGATTTACGAAAGGCTTCGGAAAATCCGGAGGGACGAGCAGGAAATAATTGAGGTCGAGCTCACGGTTCCTCCCGACCTGAACAGCGATGAATTCGTGGACGACGTCAAGAGTCGAATCGATAATTTGCTGGATAAGTCCGTCTATATAACAAAGGTTACCGAGGACGCCAACCTCATCGGTGGTATAAGACTCAAAGTGGGCGAGCAGATAATAGATGGGTCGGTACAGGGAGAGCTAGAGGGCTTGCGGGAGCACATATTAGAAGGAGGAAGTAATGGTAGAAATTAAGAGCGATGAAATAACTGGTTTGATAAAGGAACAGATAAAGGGGTACGACTATTCCCTTTCCATGGAAGAGGAAGGGGTCGTCGTCGAAGCGGGAGATGGAATTGCCCGGATCTTTGGGCTGGAAAATGCCATGTCCATGGAAATTCTTGAATTCCCCGGTGGCATAAACGGGCTGGCGATGAGCCTGGAAGAGGACAGTATCGGTGCCATTCTCTTTGGAGACGTGGAGGATGTCGAAGAAGGGGACAAGGTAAAGCGAACAGGCAAGGTCCTCGAAACCAGGGTAGGCCCGGAACTCCGGGGCCGCGTGGTAAGCCCGCTGGGTGAGCCGCGTGACGGCAAGGGCGAAATAAATACTGATCAAACTAGGGACATAGAGATGAAGGCACCGGGAGTCGTCAAGCGTCAGCCGGTTGAAGTGCCGCTCCAGACGGGCTACAAGTCCATCGACGCCCTGACCCCGATTGGCCGAGGGCAGCGTGAGTTAATCATCGGTGACCGCCGGACGGGTAAATCCGCGATTGCGATAGATACCATACTGAACCAGAAAGAGACCGACGTCCACTGTTTTTACGTGGCAATCGGACAGAAGACCTCGACGATAGCCAAGGTAGTTGATACTTTAAGGAAGAACGGTGCGATGGAGTACACGACAGTTATCACTGCCAACGCCGAGGACCCGACGCCGATGCAGTACATAGCGCCTTACGCCGGAACCGCCATGGCCGAACACTACATGTACAACGGCCAGGATGCCTTTATCGTCTACGACGATCTATCAAAACACGCCGTTGCTTATAGAGAGATATCTTTGCTTCTCCGTCGTCCACCCGGGAGAGAAGCTTACCCGGGAGACATCTTCTACACCCACTCCCGTCTGCTGGAACGGGCCGCTAAACTAAATGACGAAATGGGCGGCGGTTCGCTGACTGCCTTTCCGATAGTCGAAACGAAGGCGGGTGACATCTCGGCCTACATTCCGACGAACGTCATATCGATAACTGACGGTCAGATCTACCTCGAATCGGACCTGTTTAACGAGGGGTTCCGGCCGGCAATTAACGTCGGTGATTCGGTTTCCCGTGTCGGTGGGGCAGCACAGAACGACGCCATGCAGGAGATTGCGGGAGAACTGAGACTGGAGATGGCCCAGTACCGCGACCTGGAGGCGTTCGCGGAATTTGCTTCCGAGCTGGACGAGGAATCACAGGCGCAGCTCGCCCGTGGTGAAAGGGTAATGGAGATGTTAAAGCAGGATCAGTACCAGCCGATGCCGGTTGAAAGACAGGCGGTATCGCTTTACGCAGCAGCTAACGGTTATATCGATGACCTGGCGGTCGACGAAGTGAAAGAGTACGAAGAGGCCATGCATAACCACCTTGAGACCCACTACGAGGACGTTCTCGTGGACCTCAAGGAAACTGCCGAGCTAACCGAGGATATCGAAGAAGAGCTCAAGCGAGCGCTTGCCGAATTCGACGATACCTTCAAGGGAGGTGGCGATGCCTCAGGCTCGGGAGATTAAAAGCAGGATAGCGAATATAAAGGACATAAAACAGATTACCAAGGCGATGAACGCAATTGCCATGGCAAAAGTTACCAGGCTAAAAAACAAGCTAGAAGATGCCAGGCCATATCAGGAAGCGATCAACGAAAACCTGAGACTGCTGGAGAAAAGCGTCGAGAGTGAGGAGGACGAAGCAGAACCGGTGAGCCCTCTTCTGACCGAAGGTGACGGCGAGGGGATTGGGCTGGTGGTCTTTAATTCTGACCGCGGACTGGCCGGGAATTATACGATAGATATCAACCGGTCGGCCCGGGATTTCGTCCGCTCGCGCGAACGCGAGGTCAGCGTTTACGCCGGCGGGGAAAAGGGGCACAACTTCTTTAAAAATTGGGACGAATTCAAAGGTAGCTGGGTGGACTTTTACCAGGAACCCGATTTCCATAAGGCCGAAGCAATCGGGACAGAATTGCTTAACTCCTTCGAATCAGGGGAGTTCGCCGAGCTCTGGACGATCTACATGAAGTTCAATTCCGACCTGAACCAGGAACTCAAGGTGGAAAAAGTACTGCCGCTCTCGGCTGAAGAGGAAGAAGGGGATAAAGGTACAGCGGCTCCGGTGGAGGAACACCTCTTTGAGCCGGAGCGCGAGGAAATTCTGGCAAATTTCCTCGAGGAATGGTTTCTTGAAAGGGTTTTCTGGGTTATGTTGAATACGAAGACGAGCGAGCACGCGATTAGGCGGAAGGCAATGAGGGACGCGACGGATAACGCAAACGAGCTCATAGACGACCTGACTCTGACTTACAACAAGGCGAGACAGCAACAGATTACGAGAGAAATAGCGGACATCATCGGTGGGGCTGAGGCCCTCCGAGAAGAGGCTTAGTTTTAATGAGGTGGAATAATGGTAGAAGAAGTAGAAAGTAAAGGACAAATAACTGAAATAAAGAGCGCCGTCGTGGACGCCAGGTTTAGTGCGGAAGAAGGTGTTCCTTCGGTGAACAACGCGCTGATAGTGGAAAGGGACGGCGAACAGGAAGACCTGGTCCTGGAAGTGGCCAAGCACCTCGGTGACGAAGAGGTCAGGGCAATTGCGATGGATTCGACGGACGGTCTTCAGCGGGGACAGCCGGTCTACAACACTGGCGGACCGATTAGCGTACCTGTAGGTGAAGAAACACTGGGAAGGATGTTTGACCTCACCGGACGGCCGATCGACGAGATGGACCCCCCTGACGTGGAAAAGACGTACCCGATTCATCGACCGGCCCCGGAGATGACTGACCAGTCTACCAAGGATGAAGTTTTTGAAACCGGGATCAAGGTCATCGATCTCCTTGCCCCTTTCCCTAAGGGTGGCAAGGTAGGTCTATTTGGTGGGGCCGGCGTTGGTAAAACCGTTCTCATCATGGAACTCATTCGTTCCATCGGTTACGAACACGAAGGTTATTCGGTCTTTTCCGGCGTTGGAGAAAGGACGAGGGAAGGTAACGACCTCTGGCTCGAGATGAAGGAAGCGGGCGTTCTGGATAACACTGCCCTGGTTTATGGTCAGATGAACGAGCCCCCCGGTGCCAGGTTCCGCGTCGGTCTATCGGGAGTTACTCTGGCCGAGTACTTCCGGGACGAACAGGCTCGGGACGTTTTGCTCTTTATCGACAATATATTCCGTTTTGCCCAGGCGGGTTCGGAAGTTTCGGCCCTGCTGGGTCGGATGCCCTCCGAGGTCGGCTACCAGCCAACGCTATCCACGGAAATGAGCGAGCTTCAGGAGAGAATTACCTCGACAAAGGGAGGCTCGATTACCTCCGTACAGGCAGTTTACGTGCCGGCGGACGACCTGACTGACCCCGCACCGGCGACGGTCTTCTCCCATCTCGATGCGACGATTACGCTTTCAAGGGATATTGCCGAAAAGGGACTTTATCCCGCAGTTGACCCGCTGGATTCGGATTCTTCCATGCTTGACCCGCACGTAATTCCTCAGAGCCACTACGACGTAGCCCAGCGAGTACTGCAGACGCTTCAGAGGTTCGAGGATCTGCAGGACATAATTGCTATTATGGGAATGGATGAACTGTCCGAAGAGGACCAGGTCACAGTCGAAAGAGCGAGAAAGATTCAAAGGTTCCTCAGCCAGCCTTTCTCGGTTGCAGAACAGTTCACGGGCAGGAAAGGTAAGTACGTTGGTCTTGATGATACGATTGAAGGCTTCAAGGCGATAGTGGAGGGAGAACTCGACCACGTGCCGGAACAGGACTTCTACATGGTCGGTTCCATCGAAGAAGTGATCGAAAACTACGAAAGCGAGTAAGGAGCTAAAAACCCCGCCGGAAAAGGCGGGGTTTTCAAAATAAGTTTCCCGCAGGGCAACCGGCCCGATAGGCAGGCCTTTCCAGGCCTGCCGGAAAGTGAGGTAAAAAATTATTCGGGTTATTACTGGTGAATCAGGTAACTATAAGCACCGAGAGCGGCCTTAGCGCCTTCACCTGCGGCGATTATGATCTGTTTTTCCGGCACGTTAGTGACATCACCCGCGGCGTATAACCCTTCCACGTTAGTTTTGCTGTCGCAGTCGACGACTATCTCGCCGGCATCGTTGGTTTCTACCAGATCGTCGACAAAGGAGGAGTTCGGGATCAGGCCGATCTCCACGAAGACACCTTCGACTTCTACTTCCTTTTCCTCCCCGGATTCCTTGTCCTTCAGGCGTAACCCGGTCACCATATCGTCTCCGAGAATTTCCAGGATTTCGTGCCCGTAATAACTCTCCAGTTCTACGTCGTCCAGGTGGTCGGAGTTTTTCACGTGCTTCTGCAGGACCGGATCGGCAATGGGTTCGGGCGCGATGTCCACGTTTACTATCCGGTTTGCTATCGGCAGGAGGTCGATAACCCCTTCGAAAGCAGAATTTCCGCCACCGATTACCGCGACGTCCGCACCGGCAAACAGTGGGCCGTCACAGGTGGTACAGTAACTGAGTCCTTTACCGGATAGTTCCTTTTCTCCCGGCACGTCCAGTTTGCGCCACTTTGCTCCGGTAGCAACTATCAGGGTTTTTGACCTGAGTTCACCTTCCTTGTTCAGGTTCAGGTGAAAATTCTCGTCCTTTTCAACGTCCAGAACTTCGTCCTCGTACTTTTCCGGCTCGTACTTGTCCACGTGCTCTCTAAACTTTTTGACGAGATCGAAGGCCTCCACGTCCGGTATTCCAAGGTAATTGTCGATTTCGCTCGAATAGAGCAACTGTCCACCTTCTTCCTTGGCGATCATCGCCGTCTTCAGTTCCTTTCTCCTTGCGTAAAGAGCTGCCGAGTGGGCTGCCGGCCCACCACCAACTATTGCAACGTCGTAAAGTTCATTTGTCATGGTTTTACTCCTCTAAGGTGATCAGATTTTGTAATTTTATAGCAAATAACTCGTTCGCCAACCAGCAGCTTGCCGGAACCCGATTAATTATCCCTTAATTCACTCCAGGCAGTTGAAAAGATTACCGCCAACCGTTTACCCTTTCCATCCGTAAACTAACTGAGCTCGGCCCGGTTTCCGGGTCGCCATTAAGTGCGATAACCGTTTCAAGCGCCTTTTCATAATCCAGAAAAGGAAAATTAATTCCGGTCAAGCCAGGTCTGAAGTATGATAAAGTGATGCAGTGTAATTATAATAGTATAGAAACTTTGACCGATCAACGGGAAACGAATAAGGATTTTAAAAGAATTTAACTGGGAGGTGTGGATCCTTGGGTTTATCAGTTTCGGACATGTCAAAAGGATTAACAGTAAAATACCAGGGAGAGCTTTATAGAATCGTCAAGTACGAACATTCCAAACGCGGCCGTGGGGACGCTTTTGCCAGGGTGAAACTTAAGTCTTTCGATACCGGTAAGGTGCTCTCAAAGACCTTCAAGGGCAAGGAAGAGGTAGAGAAGGCTTATCTCGATAAACGACCGCTGAAGTTTCTCTATAGCTCAGGCGAAAGTTATAACTTCATGGATCAGACGGACTATTCTCAGTTCGAGATTCTTGAAGACAAACTGGGAGATAAAGTAAAATACCTCAAAGATAATCTGGAAGTAGAAGGTCTGTTTCACGAGGGAAGACTTATTTCAATTGAGTTACCGACTTTCGTGGAACTGGAAATTACCAGCACAAAGCCCGGAGTAAAGGGTGATACTGCTTCCGGTGGTGAAAAACCCGCTACCCTGGAAACAGGACTCGAATTGAAAGTACCCCTTTTCGTAAAAGAGGGTGCCACGATTAAGGTCGATACCAGAGAGGGGAAATACGTCGAGCGGGTTTAGCCTAACTTCTGGTGGTATATGGTCTCAGGGAGAGGAGGATATTTATGGAAGAAGAATACAGGTCTTCGATGGGTCTGGGAGAGATAGAAATTTCAAAGGACGTGATCACCTCTATTGCTGCTGTGGCAGCCATGGAGGTGGAGGGTTTGGTAGAGCGTGAAGACAAGTCGGGTATTTCGTCAGTTTTTAACCGGGGTAGCAGCAAGACCGTGGAAACTGAACTCGAGGACGGTCACGTCAAGATAAACGTGAACATTGCGGTCAAGTACGGGTTCCCGGTACACGAAACGGCGGAAAACGTTCAGGATAGCGTCCAGGCAGAAGTGGAAGAAATGACCGGTCTCGACGTCAGTGAAGTCAACGTTGACGTTTCAGCCCTGGCTTTCGAGGGCGAAGAGGGAGAACTCGAGGACCTGGAGGAGCAATAAAGTGGGCAACTTCAGGGATCGACTAATTCAGATTTCTTACTTCTTGCTGGCGTTAGTCTGGCTCTTAATCGCGGCGGGATTTATCGGTTACGGTTTCGGGTTCTATCCCGATTACGACATCCAGGCGTTTCTGTCCGGAAGGGCGGGAACCCTGCTACTTTACGGAATCGGGGCCCTGGCCGGCTTTATCGGTCTTTATTTTATCAGGAAATTAATCGTTTCTTACAGAATACACCGAACTTTCGTCCACGAGAGCGATTTTGGGGATATCCATATATCGCACTACGCCGTAAAAGAGCTGACGAGCGAGATTCTCAGGGAAGACCTCTCGCTGAAGTCCTTTCGCACTAAATTGACCCAGTCTACCGATGGCATAAGCATCGAAGTCAACGCCAAGGTTGGTTCCAAGGCGGATATAGGTGAACTGGGGGAAGAAGTACAGGAGGTTCTCAGGGAAAAGATCCACGAGAGAACGGGTCTGGAAGTGGGAAGGGTGGATTTTTATACGCGGGGAGTTGAAGGCCCAAAAAAGAAGGATTTGAAGCGGGAACCAGAGGAAAGCGGGTCCGAAGATATAATATTCGAGGGAGATAACGATGAAAATTGATTCAAGATTTGTGGGGGCTGCAGTAGGTTTTCTGGTTGCTTTGCTTTTCATTTTCTTTAACTGGAAAGTCGTACTTCTCATCCTGGGCCTTAGCTTTCTGGGTTACGTAGTTGGTATGTACATGGAGGCAGGACAGCAGGTAAAAAGGAAGCTGAGGGAACTGTTCTCCCTCTTCTTTGGTTGACGGAGGGTTATGCTCAGAAGAGAGGCTCGGGAAGAAATCTTGAAACGACTTTACGGTTCGGAATTCGTTGAGGACCGCGGGGCGCGATACCGAGAGCAACCGGGAGAAAAGGACGTCGGCGATCAGAAGGATTTTATCAAGGAGATTTACGAAGGAACCCTGGAAAACCGTGAAGGGATAGACGAGCTGATCTCCGAGTTTACGGTCGGGTGGAAAGTGGGTCGGCTGGCGTTTCTGGACAGGAACATCCTCAGGATGGCGATATACGAAATGCTTTACTACCAGGAAACCCCGGCCGAGGTAGTAATGAACGAAGCCATAGAACTTGCGAAGGAATACGGGACCGAAAATGCCCCGAAGTTCGTCAACGGGATCCTGGATAGGATCTGGAACGAGAAAAGCGAAGAAAAAAGTGAGAGGAAGAGGACTTAGGTCCTTTTGCGGCAGTTACCGATCTGAAAAGGTTTATAATTTTACGACTACCTATTATAATTTGAGGCAATTTCGCGGAGAGTAGCGCAGCTTGGCTAGCGCGCAGCGTTCGGGACGCTGAGGTCGCCGGTTCAAATCCGGCCTCTCCGACCAGGAATAGCTGTTAGCTTTTGGCCTTTAGCCTTTAGCTAAATGCTAATTGCTAATAGCAAATGGCTAATAGGCGGGAGTAGCTCAACGGTAGAGCACTGGCCTTCCAAGCCAGGGGCTGCGGGTTCGATTCCCGTCTTCCGCTCCAATCTTTCAACGGTCAGGGTTGGTGGTGCAAATAAGGGGAAAACTTTTGCAGGAGTCACCACCAGCGCAACTGAGTCAGGGTAATTGATCATTTTTAATTTGGTATGCGCCTGTAGCTCAGCTGGACAGAGCAGCGGCCTTCTAAGCCGCAAGTCGG
>CAZNVA010000056.1:0-8291 GCA_964576335.1 uncultured Thermotogae bacterium
GAAAAAGACCTAGCCAGGGAGTTACAACCCCCCTGGCCAGTTGCTAGATCTTGCAGGTAGCGTGTGAAATATATTTAGGTACTTATCGGTTTTTTACCACTACCTGCGACCTCGTTTCAGCGGAAACATATTCCCTGTAAAAGGTACCTGGGTAACTACACCCGCTTCCTGGTCCGGTCGAAATAACGGAAAAGATCTATTCAGCGGGACGGACCCCCATCCACAATAATGTGGAAAACCACCGGGGAAAAGGAAAAAGAATGGTTTTATTCCAGCCGCCACGTCCATTTTTTTAAATTTTTCGGAACGGCTTTATAATAGAGGCGTGGGGATTTCCACAAATCAAGGGAGGGTCCAAATGTCAGAATTTAAAACCGTCAAAGAAGTCGAAACCGACTATAGTGATTCACAAATCTACTGGAGGATCGATAAGCTGGTTGAGAGCGGGTTGATGGATCCTCCGGAAAGAGGGGAGCGCAACCAGTACCTGCTCGGTCCGGATGACCTGAAACTTATTCGGGACCTGGCGGAACTGGAGGGCGAGGACGATACTGTCAAAGAAGCTATAGAAAAGCTCGAGGAGAAGTCAGAGGAACGTACTCACACAGGGGAGAGTGAAAGAGTTAAGGAGCTGGAAAAGAAAGTGGGGGAACTGGAGAGCAGGGTGGCGACACTGGAAGATCAGCTCCTCTCATCGAGTGATAGGACGAAAAAATTCAGAGAAAACTGGCGGGAGCAGCTGAGAGGTAGTGTCGAAAAAGTTAAGGACCTGTTTGATTAGAATTTGTTGGTTAAAAAGGTGGTGGGTCAAGTAAGGCAGGGGGAGTGTTAAGGCAGGGGCAGGTTCGCAATAGGTAAACCCCGACCAACGCTTATTTTACGTTGACCGGGGTTTATATTAGTTCGTTTCAGTTATCAAGACCTACTATCCTAGGTCCGAGACGGTTATTTCGAGGTCGGCTTTGTAGGTACCTTCCGGGTCGTCCAGGCCGTTTCTATCAGCGGTTACGCTTATCTTTCCCCAGGCGTTTTCCTCGGTATCGTCCGATTCCGGGTTTCAGTGCTTTGCAAAATCTTCATATTTATCTCATATACTAAATCCGAAAATTGAAGAGCAAATAGCCCAAAAAGCTGGATGAATTCGTTTAAATCGAAAATAATCCGGTTGGGGCTACGATGAGGCTGGTTTCGGTAGAAAAATCATGCCCAGGTTTTTACACTAAATTGGGATCAAGATTCACCAATGTTGCACCCTGTTAATTTAGCGCGTATTTATCCGGTTTTACCTAAAAAATTCCGAATTTTTTTTGAGGTGATTTTTTGTGAGTCTTTCTAGGAGGAGTCTTTTAATATTTTCGTTAGCTCTTCTGATGATTACGCCGGCTCTTGCCGTATCCGCCCAAAGCGATAACGGAGCAAGCGAGGGCCAGAATCAAACCACCGTACTGGCGAAAGTAAATGGCGCCGAGATTACCCAGCAGCAACTCTCTCAGAGCGCCCAGGTCTACCCGATAATCATGACGCTGTCGCGCCAGTACAGGACCTTTGGTCAATTCCTGATGTCCAGCCAGGCCGGTCAGAACTTTCTGGAAGAGTACAGGAAACACGTTCTGGATAACCTAATCGATCAGACGATTCAACAACAAAAGATCGAAGAACTCGGTATTGAGGTAACGGAGGAAGAAGTTCAGAGCGAAATTGATACCATCATAGAGAACAATAAACAATTTAAGGACGAGAAGGCCCTGGAAGACTACCTGAAGAACAACCAGAACATGTCCCTGGCCGACTTCAAATCCAGGATGAAGGAAGGACTGAGAAGTCAGAAGTTGAGGGACGAAGTGACGGGCGACTTATCGGTCAGCGACGAGGAAGTTAGCTCTTATTACGAGAAGAACAAGCAGAGCTTTACGGACCAGGAAGGGAACGTCAAACCGCTGGAGGACGTCAGAAGCCAGATTAAGAACACCCTGTTAAACCAGAAGAAGAGCGAAGCCTTCTCCAGCTGGCTCGAACAGGCCAGGAAGGAAGCCAAGGTAGAGAAGTTCCTGGATAGGATGTAGGACCGTTTTAGTTAACTTGATCGCGCTGGTCGTTTAGTCGGCTCGTTAACGCCGGAGCTGAGTTAGCTTCCGTAATTAAAAGGAAAATACGACCAGCAGTTGATTTCTTCTTACGAAAAAACCTGCTAGGTTTTAGGTAGACCCCGCACCGATCGGAAAAGCAATGGTCGGTGCGGGAGATTTTTATTTGCAGCCCCTTCCGAAAAACCTTCAAATTAACAGCTTTCGCTGGGTTCCCGCACGACTTTAATCCCCGATTTTGACGTCTCTTTTTTTGTAGGAACTACCGTACCGGGCAAATTGGGAAATTGTGGCCCCGGGTTGTTTTGAAGGCTCTGATATTGCTTCTGATGATGGGAACTTTATACTTTTTAGTACTGTTTAATACAGTCTGGCGGAATTGCTGATTCCTTTCAATTGAAACTCCAATACAGGAGGGTATTCTCTATGGAAAAGCGGACTTTTGGATCGACCGGCCACGATAGCTCGGTTGCAATTTTTGGTGGCGTGGCCCTGGCGGATGTCAGTCAGGAGGAAGCGAACGGAGTGCTGGAAACCCTGCTGGATTACGGCGTAAACCATATCGACGTTGCTCCTGCCTACGGCGATGCGGAACTGCGGATCGGCCCCTGGATGGACGAGCACCGGGAGGACTTCTTTCTGGCCACTAAGATCCACGAACGGGAATACGGTCCCGCCATGCGGCAAATTGAAAACTCCCTCTCGCGGTTGCGGGCGGAGGAGCTCGACTTGCTCCAGATGCATAGCCTGACGACCGACGAAGAGTGGGAAAGGGCATTTTCATCCGGCGGCGCGCTGGAGGCGATGGTCGAGGCAAAGGGAGCCGGGATGGTGAATCACCTGGGAGTAACCGGCCATACTCTCGCGGCGCCGAGCAGCCACCTTCGCAGCCTGAATGAATACGATTTCGATTCCGTCCTCTTGCCCTGTAACTACCCCCTCATGCAGAATCCCGAATACGCGCAGGATTTCAATGAGCTGATCGGGGTGTGCAAGGAAAGGAACGTGGCCGTTCAGACGATTAAGTCGGTTGCACAGCGTCTCTGGAAGGACGAGGAAGAACAGGCCATGGATACCTGGTACAAGCCGCTTGAAGCTGCCGAAGATATCAAGAAAGCAGTTCACTGGGTCCTGGACGAGAATCCCGTATTTATTCCGACGGCCGGCGAAACGGAAATTTTGCCCCGGGTGCTTGCTGCCGCGGATAGTTACAGGCCGGGTTCGGGGCCGTCGGATGAGGAAATGCAAAGTTTGGTGGAAGAGGCAAATATGGAGCCGCTCTGGCCCGGCGGTTTACCCGGTGGCGAATAAACCCAGATATGACAAAATAGACGGAACGTAAACTTTCGGACTTTGAAAGCCGGTTACCAGCCTATTCCCACTTCCAGTACCTGATTGCAAGAACGGCGGAGAAGATCAGCCATCCCGAGAGTACCAGTACGTCGACTCTCAGGGAGTACTCAGGGGGGAATCCGACCATGACCTGGCGGAGAGCGTCCCCCAGGTAGGTCAAAGGGATTGCCCTGACCACCGGGCGAATATAGCCGGGCATGATCTCAATCGGGAAAAATATTCCCGAAAGGAACATCATCGGGAACTGCACGGTCTGAATCAGGTTGCGTCCCCCCTCGAGACTTCCGGTAAACGAGGCCAGCATGTACCCCATACTGACGAAGGTACCCGCGCCGAGGAATACCAGACCGCCTAGAAGGAAGAGGTTCCCGACCAGCTCCACCCCAAAAACCAACCGCCCGACGACTACAATCAAAAAAGTTTGGAATATTGCCACCAGCAGACGGAGCGCGACCTCGCTTTCGAACAGGATTTCCCTCGGTAAAGGAGTGACTGCCAGCCCCCTGATCACCTTGTTTTCCCGGAGGCTCATGAACTGGAATACGCCGAAGAGGCCGAGCTGCATTAGTGCCATGGCCAGTATGCCCGGCATGACGTAATCGAACTGAGTTAACTCCCGGGTTTCCAGGGGCGAGTCTATCAACGTAAATAATGGTCGTTCGCCGGTGATTGAGCGTTCCACGCCGGAAAGAATATCCTTTACCGCCGATAGCAGGGCTCGGTTGGTTTCGCCTTCTCCTTTGCTGTAATAAACGTTGATCTCGGAAGTTGAGCGACCCTCCAGGTCACTCCGCGTAATTGCCGGTAACTCCAACACCAGCCTTCGGTTTCCTTCTTTGAGTTCCTCCAGCTCGTCTTCTGCGCTCCCGGTTGAGACATTAAATGTCGGAACCCCCTGAAATTCCTCGACGAGTCTTTCGGTGATCGGAGTGCTTTGCCCAACCGAGATTCCGATACTGAAAGTTGCCTGATTTCCACCAGAGAAGACCAACCCGAAAATAAACGTGAAGATTAGCGGAAAAGCAATCATCCAGAAAATGGAAGATCTGTCCCGGTAAAATTCCTTTAAGTTGGCGATAAAAACCTTCCGGAATACTCTTAGTTTATTCATTTTCTTCTATTACTCTCCCGGTCAGTTTGAGAAAGACGTCGTCCAGGGTGGCAGTTCTGATCGAAAGGTTGGTTGGCGTTCCGCCAATTTCCCCCATCAGTTCGAACAGGTCGTCCATAGTCTCCGCTACTTCTTCGCTATAAATAATTACCTGGTTATCCTCCTCGTCGAAGTTCAACTCCTCAACGGACTTTATTTCTGATAGTCGAGACCTTTCTCCCTCGGTAAATCCGGGGTTATCGAACTCTATGGCTCTGCGGGGGAAATATCTTTTGATAAGTTTGTCCGGGGTACCGCGTGCGATTATTTTGCCTCTATCTATTATAACCAGGTGATCACAGAGTTTTTCCGCCTCGTCCATGTAGTGAGTCGTCAAAAAAACAGTGGCTCGTTTTTCCTGCAGGTTGACAATAGTATCCCAGAGCTGGCGCCGGGCTTTGGGATCCAGACCGGTTGTAGGTTCATCAAGGAAAATAATTTCGCCGTTACTGACCAGGGATAGGGCCACGGCCAGTCTGTGTTTTTGCCCCCCGGAAAGGGATTCGACCCTGGATTGGAAGGAGTCCTCCAGGTTCACCTGGCCTCCAGCTTCCGAGGCCGTTAGGGGATCTGGGTAAAAACTGGCAAAGAGTTCCAGCGTTTCCTGTACCGTTAACCGGGGAAAGAGTGAGGGGCTCTGCAGCTGCACTCCAATTTTCTGCTTTATGGCGTCCAGTTCCTTCTCCGGGTCCATTTCCAGTACCGAGATTTCTCCCCCCGTTTTTTCCAGAAGGCCGATTACCGTTTCTATAGTAGTAGTCTTGCCGGCACCGTTAGGTCCGAGCATCCCGAAGATTTCTCCCTCGTTAACGGAAAAAGATATCCCGTCGACGGCCTTGACGCCGTCGTAGTATTTCTTTAGCTTCGAAACATCCACCGTGGTTTTCATGGGTCTCCTTTTAACTGCTCTTCCGCCCCGGACTAGACATGGGAGGGATTAAGGGTACCATGCCGATTTATGTACCGTTGATGCTACTTCAACTCTGGAACGTACAGGCCCGGAGCCGGGGAAAGAGTGTAGCGTTCTTTTTTATTTTTTGGTACTAACCGGATTATAACCCGGTGGCAGAAAAACCGCAATACTTTGACCAGAGGAAGCGCCGTACGGAAAAAGCTGCTTCCGTAAAGAGGAAGGATCGGAAAGCAGGTCTAAGGAGGAAAAGAAACAGTAATTTCCCAGGTTATACCTGTGGTTCAGTCGCTTTGAGCTTTGCTTACGGTGACCTGACCGACCATGTTGCGCATGGAAAATTCCAACTCGTGATTCCCCTGGTGGACGCTTCCCCTGGTATTGAGTCTGGATAGAATGGATTCTGACGTCAATTCTAACCTGTGATCGGCGGGTAAATTGACCCTCACGTCACCAATACCGCTGTTGACCTCTAACTTATCCAGGGTTTTTACGTCCAGCGATACGTCGCCGATGAAATCCTCCAGGTGGACTCTTTTTGAAGATATACCCTCTACCTTGAGCTCTCCCACGAAATTTGCCATGTTTACTGTTTCCAGGGTTTGGGTCAGGTCCACCTGAATGTCTCCGACCGTGTCGGTGATTTCGATGTCGCTGAGGCCAAGCTCCCGGCCCACTTTAAATTCTAGCTCGCCGTTTTTGTACTTTTTACAGTCACTCTCGCATTTGATAAGTAGTTTCGATTCCGATTCCGTCGAGGAGAGAGGCAGGTTTGTAATTACTTCCACCTCGTCACCTTCAACTTCGTTGAAACGAATTTCCGCTGCGAGATTCTTCATTTCCAGAGAATTTGCCCTGTAGGTTCCTATCGACTGGGGCTCAGCCTCTATTCTCTCGTTTCCGCCGAAGAAGGCCGGTACGGACCAGCCCCCTATTTCAAGCGTCGACGTGCCCGCCAGTGCCCCCAGTGCGTAAATAGCGATAAATATTACTATGGCGGTGGCTATACCTGATTTGACACTATCGCTACCGGTAAGGAAATACCCCCCGGCCAGAACCAGCACGACACCCCAGAAGGGAATGACGGTTATCGCCTGGAGCTGGCCGAGGTAACTAGCATAATCTGGAAATATTTCGGCAAAGAAAACCAGCGATCCAATTATTACGAGAATAATTCCTAGGTACTTTTTCATTATTTAATCACCGCTTTTGGAAGCGCCCCGGGCAATGCTTCGGGATGATTCGGGACGTTCTTAGTTTTCAAAAATTTATACCATAATTCGTGGACAATCTAATGCTATCAGAATAAAGTCGAATTCACAAAACCCGAATTAAGTGCTCCCTGCCGGTGAGTTCGACTCGGGTTTTGTGAATAAGATTATTGGAAAGTCGGTTGAAAAAGCATTAGTATTTTCACGGAAGGAGGCTAATTTGTGGAGGGGGAATTATGAGCGTTATGAGCGTATTGAACTACGTTATAGATAGTTTTCTGGTCCTTTACACTCTTTACTATCTGACTTTTGTCCTCATCGGTCTGTTTGACAACGATTTATTTGGGCGTGGTAAAGGCGAGGTATCGAGTGACCCGGAAAATAAATTCGCGGTTTTTATCCCCGCGCATAACGAAGAAAAAGTAATTGGCAAGCTTCTCTCCAACCTCGAGAACCTGGATTACCCTTCCAGTTTATACGACGTATTCGTGGTTGCTGACAACTGTCAGGACGATACAGCCAAATTGGCCCGGCGCCACGACGTCAGCGTGTTAGAAAGGCACAACCAGGAGAATAAAGGAAAAGGTTACGCGTTGCGGTTTGGTTTTAAGCGCCTGGGGTTTCTCGACGGTACGGCCGAATACGATGCCGTGACGGTTTTTGATGCCGACAACCTGGTGGAGGACGATTTCCTCAGGATCATGAACGATCGGCTTCAGGAAGGCGAAAAGCTGATTCAGTCCTACGTGGATTCGAAAAACCCGTCCGACAACTGGGTTACTGCCACTTTTTCAATGATGTTCTGGATAAACGATCGTTATACCTTGCTTTCCCGTTACAACGCTGGATTGTCGGCCGTCATGATGGGAACGGGAATGTGTATTTCGGCTGAAACCCTGGAGGAAATCGGATGGGATACCAAAACCCTGACCGAGGACCTCGAGTATTCGATCCAGGCCCTTTTTCAAGGGATAAAAACCAGTTTCACCCGAGAAACCAAGGTATTTGACGAAAAGCCCGTATCCTTTTTTGCCAGCTGCCGGCAGAGGTTGCGCTGGGCCCGGGGCCAACTCTCAGTTTTAAAGAATTACGTGCCTCGACTGCTCTATCAGGGTATTAAAGAGGCGAACCCGGTAAAGGTCGATGGCGGAATCAGGCTCTTTCAGATGCCGTTTATCATGTTTTACTTCCTGGTGACCGTTTTACGGTGGGTCTTGCCCGGGATCTTTTCCGGTCCCGTATTCAACTACGTGGTTTCCAATATCAAATTATTCGGCGTAATCCTGCCCCTTATGCCTTTTATCATTCCCGCCTCGCTCTTTCTTTTGGACCGGCTTCCGGAGGAAGCTTTTAAGTACGTAGTTTTGTTCCCGGTCTTCATGTACAGCTGGATAGCGATCCTCTATTATGCCGTCTTTACCCTGGACCGGACGGAGTGGATCCATACAAGTCACTTCAGGAGCATAGACAAAAAAGAACTGAAAGCCCGCGACCTCGTAGCGGCAGTCAGTTCCAGAAGCATCGAAAGGGAGAAGTCGAAGAGCATGGCAATACCGCGGGCGACAAAGGTGACTATGTAGAAC
>CAZNVA010000057.1:0-8265 GCA_964576335.1 uncultured Thermotogae bacterium
CCCGCTGCCTTCTGTGGCGTAGTCGGCCTGAAACCAACATATGGCCTGGTGTCACGGTACGGTTTGACCGCATTTGCTTCGTCCCTTGACCAGATAGGCCCGATAACGAAAGACGTATACGACGCCGCTCTGGTGCTTAACTACCTGGCGGATTACGACGAAATGGACTCGACCTCGGCAGTCAAGGAGACTCCGGATTACACTCAGGGGATAAAGGAAGGAATCTCCGACTTCACGATCGGCTTTCCCGAGGAGTACTTTGGCGAGGAACTCGATTCGAGTATCCAGAATAGAGCGGACGAGTGGCGGGAGAACTTCGAGAGCCTGGGTGCCGAAGTGAAAGATATTTCGCTTCCCCATTCGGAATACGCCATAGCAACCTACTACTTAATTGCCAGTTCCGAGGCCAGCGCCAACCTCGCCCGTTTTGACGGCGTCAGGTACACCAGCCGGGCCGAGACCGAGACCATAGACGAACTGTTTTCGAAAAGCCGGGACGAAGGCTTCGGTCCGGAAGTAAAACGGCGGATTCTCCTGGGGACCTATGCTTTATCGGCCGGTTATTACGACGAATACTACGGCAAAGCCCAGAAAGCCAGAAGGCTAATAAAGGACGACTTCGACCGGGCATTCGAGGAAATAGACCTCATAGCTGCGCCTACTTCCCCGACTCCAGCATTTAAAATCGGCGACAAAATCGACGACCCCCTCGACATGTACCTATCGGACGTATTCAACGTTCCGGTAAACATGGCAGGGCTACCGGCGATGTCGATACCAGCTGGGGAAGTAAACGATCTTCCCGTGGGGATGCAAATCATCGGCGACAGTCTGACTGAAGAGGAAATTCTCAGGGCAGGATACGCGTTTGAGCAGGCCTTCTAGTTTTTACAGATATTCTTGCCCTTAAAACCCGGTTCCGGTCCGAACCGGATTACGGGGCTATAGGCGAAACACCTGCTGGTTTTAATTACTTATTGGGTGAATAAGTTGGTCCTGACGATTCTTACGACCTCTCTGGTTTCGCTGCTGACATCACTGGCGGTTTCCGGACTGATCATCAAATTGATGAAAGATCAGGGTCTGGGACAACAGATCCGGAGCTGGGGCCCCACACTGCACGAGCATAAAAGCGGAACTCCCACCATGGGAGGGCTGGCCATTCTGGCCGGTATAGGAGTCTCTACTTTCCTGCTCTGGTTTTTCTTCCCCGGAGCCGGTCGCTACCTACCTCTTTTTCTTCTCGGTGCCTTTGGCTTCGGTCTGATCGGGTTCTCGGACGATCTACTGAGTATCTTGAGAGAACAGTCAAAGGGACTAAACCCGGTAGAAAAAATAGTATCTCAGCTTGTACTTTCTCTTCTACTAATTCTCCTTGCTTTCTTCCTGCTGGACGGACCAAACCGGATCCTGCTTCCTTATATCGGCAAAGAAGTTCTTCTTACCCCTTTTTGGTACTACCCCCTTATGGTCTTCGTACTGGTTGGAACGGTCAATGCAGTAAATATTTCCGATGGACTGGACGGACTGGCCGGCGGAGGTACAGTAATCACGCTTACTACTTTTGCTTTGCTGGGCCCGGCGGATTTGCTCCCGATTCTCTCGATCTCCGTTGCAGCAACCGTCGGTTTTCTCTGGTATAACCTGTTCCCCGCCGAGCTTTTTCTCGGGGATACAGGATCTTTTGCCCTCGGAGGTATTATTGCCACCGCTGCCATCGTGACCAGAGGTGAACTCTTTCTCCCGCTACTGGGCGGTATATTCGTACTGGATACTTTATCAGTCATAATTCAGGTCTCTTACTACAAAATTACGGGCGGCAGAGTATTTAAAATTAGCCCTTTGCACCATCACTTCGAATCCGCGGAAGGGATAGAATACAGCTATTTACTTCCCCGGGTGGAATGGGCCGAGCCAAAGGTCACGGGGAGGCTGTGGATAGTTCACCTAATTCTGGGGTCCATCGGTTTAGCGGGATACTTTTGTTGCTTTTAGCTCTTACCCACGGAAAGGTCGTTTTTAAAAAAGAGGGGGAGTTAAGCCGGATCCTGTGTCAGGAAGCCATCTATCTCAGCAGCCTACCCGGAGGTAACGGAGCGGGCAGCTCCAGCCTCCCTATTTGGCTTTACTCCGGTCGGGGTTTGCCCTGCCTTCGACCTCGCGGCCGAAGCGGTGAGCTCTTACCTCGCCGTTTCACCCTTCCCAGCACTCAATTGGAACCTCCATCCACTTTTGGGAAAATTTGTAGTGTCTTTTACCGTAACTCGCTGCTTTTTCCTTTTTAGATGAAGTGCCCAATTGAGTGCTGGGGGTCTCTTCTCTGTGGCACTTTCCAGCCGTCTCCGGCTCTGGTCTACGGCCGGTACGCCTCGACCAGCGACCTGCCCTGTGGAGTCCGGACTTTCCTCGACCGCAAACTCACGGTCGCGGCTTCCTCTCCCCCTCACAACTAATTCTATTCGCTAGAAAGGGGTCGATCAATTGGGATAAAACTCTCTGACCGGTAAGGAAGGGTCAGGCCAAACAAACTTATTTGTTTTGATGTTTAACCAAATAGGTCACGGATCGCTTTCAACAAACCCCGCGACCAGGCAACCATTTTGTGTTCCTTCCCTTTAAACATTACAACGGATGATTCAACCCTGTTGGTCAGGTTATCCGCCGTTCTTCCAAAGAGGAAACGGTTAAACACCCACTCCCTTCCAGGACCGAGAACCAGCAGGTCAGCATCCTTTGCGGTGGACAATAAACCATTAAGAACGGAGTCGGCAGTTATTATTCTGGTATCAAGAGAACTCTCCATTAAATTAAGCGCCCCTTCGAGATAATCGGCTGCCTCTTCGCCGCTCTTCGCCTTTTGCCCCCCCGTTAGCACGTGGACCAGTTCTCCTTCCGCCCCGCTCTGGCCTATCAATTTATCGACAAGGTATAACCTCTTTTGTCTGGGATTATTAGGCCCCAGAGGCATCATAACCTTTTCTACTTCCCCAAGGTCCTTCCTTGATTTCAGAACAGCCACGTCACACGATGCCCGATGCATTACCCTGTTCACTACCGAGCTCCTGCTGACGGTAACGGAGGTAATCCGGCCAAACCACCCCAGTAAAACCAAATCTGCATCCAGATCGCCGGCGGTATTAACTATCGCGTCAGGAATTGAACCGGAAGTGACTGTCAGGGGTTTCGCCACACGACCCAGCCTCTGCGCGTAATGAGTCGTATCCATTACGAGCTCCGAACCTTCGCGCCATGACCGCTCCTCTTCCGGGAAGGAACCCTCAGCGGTTACGTGCATAATGTGGAATATCGTTTGATCGGTAGTAACCATATGAGCCAGGGTAACGAGTTGCTTGGCGGTTTCCGGGTTTGCGACGCTTATTAGAACATCTTCGTAATTCAGGTTTTCTTCCGGCTTGTTTTCGGTATCATTCATACTATCCTGACTCCAGGAGTTTTTCTAGTTCTATATTTAATTCTAATACGTTTATCCTTTTCTGTCCATAAAGACCGAGTAATTTCCCCCGAGTAAGGTCATCGATTAACTCATCCAGCCTTTCCGTATCGATTTTTGTTGCTTCGGAAACCCGCGGTACCTGGAGATAAGCGGATTCGGGGACAATATGAGGATCAAGAGCGGAACCCGATTCGGTGACGAAACTTACGGGGACGTCTTTCGGATTTACACCCTCTTCTTTCAGGTTTTTGAGTATTTCTTCCGCGCGCCGGGTGAGTTTTTCGTTCTCCGGGGATAAGTTGGCACTGCCCGAATCCATTCCGTCGTAGTTCTTGGAGGATGGTCGGGGGTGAAAGTACTTTTCCGAGGTAAAAGTCTGTCCGATCAGTTTAGAGCCGACGACCTCGCCGTCGAATCGGACCAGATCGCCCCGGGCGTTATTCCGCCAGGCGAGGTTCCCAATCCCCGTAGTGGCAAGGACATACAGCACGCTGGTCAGTACGAGTGCTATGAGAACCATCCGGAAGCCCGTGGTCAGCAGCCTGGAAGTACTTAACTCGTCCGTATCGGGGTAGGAAATTTCCTTCTCTTCCTCTTCTTTTACCTCTTTGCTTTCTTCTTCTGGAACTTTTTTGGGCTCTTCTCCAGCCGTTTCTTTTTCATCGTTCGCTTTTCCCTCTCTGGTTTCTTCTTTTCCCTCTGGCCTTTCCTCCTGCTTGCCTTCCTCGTCTTCGTCAACCACGATTAAAACACCCCCAGGGTAACCAGTAGCCAGTCTATAAACTTAATAGACAGAAACGGTACGATCAGTCCACTTCCACCGTAAATTACCATATTTCTTACCAGCAACCGAGACGCACTGACCGGCTTGTACTCGACACCTCGCATCGCCAGAGGGACGAGGAACGGTATGATCAGGCTATTGTAAATCAGCGAGGAGATGACCACGCTCTGCAGCGAGTGCAGGTTCATCAGGTTCATTTTACCCAGTGCCGGGATGCTTGCCGAAAATATCGCCGGTACCAGGGCAAAGTAACGCGAGACGTCATTGGCTATACTGAAGGTAGTCAATGAACCCCTGGTCATCAGTAGCTGTTTTCCAATACCGACGACTTCGATCAACTTGGTCGGATCCGAGTCCATATCTACCATGTTACCGGCTTCCTTTGCCGCGGCGGTTCCAGCGTTCATCGCCAGGCCGACGTCAGCCTTCGCCAGTGCCGGCGCATCGTTGGTTCCATCTCCGGTCATCCCGACCATGTGACCCTTGGCCTTCTCCTCTTCGACCAGGCCGATCTTTTCTTCGGGCTGGAATTCGGCATAGTACTCATCCAACCCTGCCTCTTCGGCTATATAGCGGGCAGTCCGTTCGTTGTCACCGGTACACATTATCGTCTTTATCCCCATTTGTTGAAGCCTGTCAATCCTTTCCCCTATCCCAGCTTTTAATTCGTCCTGCAGTTCGATTATGCCGAGCACTTTTCCGTCAACGGCCAGTCCGAGCGGCGTGCCCCCGGAATCAGCCACTTCAACGGCCTTATCGTCCAGCTCGTCAGGGGGAGAGTCGGCGTACTCCTTGATCGCGTCCACGGAACCCTTTCTAATCTCCGTTCCGTCCTCGAGATCTATTCCGCTCATCCCCGTTTCAGCGCTGAATTCAAGAAAACCGTCTTCGGATATTTCCTCCTCATTCAATTCCTTCCCCTTTTGCTCAGCCAGGGCAACGACCGATCGACCTTCAGTAGTCTCGTCGTAAAAAGAGGACTTTAAAGCGGCTGCGAGTACCTCTTCTTCATCGGACCCTCCTACGGGAATGAAATTCGTTGCTGCTCGCTCACCAGTAGTAATGGTCCCCGTCTTGTCGAGAATGAGCACGTCGAGATCTCCGGCGGACTCGACAGCCTTCCCCGACTTCGCTATCACGTTATCCCTGGTTACTCGGGTCATTCCAGCTATTCTGATCGCTGATAACAAAGCCCCAACCGTCGTCGGGATCAGACCAATCAGCAGTGCGATCTGATCGGCTACTTCCACGTTCAACCGAACGAAATCCCCGAAGAACGTCAATGTCGTCACGACCAGCATGTAGATGAAGGTAAAACTGGCAAGCAACAGAGTGAGGGATATCTCGTTCGGCGTCTTTTCCCGGCTGGCGCTCTCCACCAGACCGATCATTTCATCCATGAACGACTCTCCGGCCGCGGCAGTTATTTCTATCTTGAGCTGGTCACTCAGCACTTCCGTACCTCCCGTAACAGAGCTTTTGTCCCCACCACTCTGCCGGATGACAGGCTCGGATTCGCCGGTTATTGCCGATTCATCGATCGAAGCGGACCCCTCAACGATCGTGCCGTCTCTGGGAATCACGTCCCCTTCAGTAACGTAAACCAGGTCCCCTTCTGCCAGTTCGTCGGCCTCAACTTCTTCCAGATCATCTTCCTCGATCTCGTCGAGAGCGAGGTCTTCCCTAACTCTCTTTCCCTTAACTTCCTCCTTCATCGCTCTCAGGCTTTCAGCGTGGGCTTCTCCCTGTGTCTCGGCTAGCGACTCGGCAAAAGTGGCAAAAACCACCGTGAATAATAGCACCGCAGAAATGGCTGAATAGTACCATCTACCCTGACCACCACCGAAAAACCCCGGCACTATCGTAAGGACAATTACTATGATAGTACTGATCTCGGTGACAAAGATAACTGGATTCTTTACCAGGTACGCTGGGTTTAACTTCTTTATGGCTTCACCGAGAGCATCTAACACCTGTTCACTGTCCATTCTTTATCACCACAGTGAAAGTAGTTCTGCAAGGGGACCAAGGGAGAGGGCCGGAATGAACACAAGCCCTCCAATTACAACCATAATCACCAGCAAAAGAACTAAAAAAGGCAAGTTTTCGACTTTAAGCGTTCCTTCGGTCTCCGGCCGTATTTTCTTCTTCGCCAGGGAACCGGCTATCATCATCTGTAAAACAAGAGGAATATACCTGGCGAGAAGTATCACGGAACCTCCGGCCACGTTGTAAAATACCGTGTTATCCATTAACCCCTCGAAGCCGGAACCGTTGTTGGATGCAGCGGAAAAGAACTCGTACATGATCTGACTGAATCCGTGAAACCCGGGATTCGATATCCCTGCTTTTCCGGCCTCAGTCACAACCGCAATTCCAGTCGGAAACAAGACAAGCGTCGGAAGCAGGAGGATAATCATAGCGGCAAACTTGATCTCGTCCGATTCCAGCTTTTTCCCGAGGTAAACGGGAGCCCGTCCAATCATCAAGGCCCCCATAAATGCCGCCAGAAAGACGTAAGTAAGCAAATTCATCACCCCGGTACCCATGCCGGCAAACAGCGAGTTTAAGCTCATACCAAGGAAGAGAGCGAGGCTTCCGAGTGCCGTAAAACTATCGTGCATGGCGTTAACTCCGCCATTTGTAGTTGATGTAGTTGAGACACCCCAGAGGGCACTCAAAGTAGCTCCGAATCGGACCTCTTTTCCTTCCATGTTACCTTGAGCTTCATCTATTCCCAGCCCATTCAGTGCCGGGTTCCCTCCCATCTCTCCACCTACGGCAAGCGCGAGAAACACCAGCACGAGAATCGAGACCGCACCAACCAGAACCAATCCGTGCTTTCTCTTCTTTACCCAGATACCGAAAGCGTAGAAGGTGGATATCGTTCCCAAAAACAGAAATAGATTCAGTACGACGTTCGATAGCGGAGTCGGGTTTTCGAATGGGTGAGCTGCGTTTGCAGCAAAGAATCCGCCTCCGTTAGTGCCAAACATCTTGATCGCCTCGTGGGTGGCGACGGGTCCTCTCGCAATGGTCTGAGTAGCCCCTTCCAGCGTGGTCACTGATATCGGGCCAGACAGGGTCTGGGGAACCCCCTGACTGATCAAAAATAGGGCTAACATGAAGCTGATCGGAATGAGAAACCTGGTCAGGGATTTGATAAAAGCCACGAAGAAGTTTCCAAGCCGCGGGTCCTCTTCGTTTGTTAGACCTTTTGTAAAACCTACCAACAAACCCAGACCGGTGGCGGCGGAGGCGAACATGGCCAGAAGCACGGCTCCAAGCTGAGAAAAGTAAGAGAGTGAGGTCTCGCCGGCGTAGTGTTGCTGGTTCGTATTGGATACAAAAGTAGCGGCGTTATGGAAGGCGAGGTCCCAGTCGAGGTTTCCTATATCGGCGGGATTCAAAGGCAAGCCACCCTGGAACAGAAAAATCAGGTAGATAAAGAGGAAGAGGATCAGGTTTAACCAGAGGGCACTTAAAAGGTAGGTCTTCCAGTTCATCGTTACGGTCGGGTCTATTCCACCTACTCGGTAGATTAACCTCTCGATCGGCTCCAGTATCGGTTTTTCCACGTAACGCTCGAGGTAATCAAAAAACCTGGGAAACCCTCCCTCAATATCCATTTCCTTACGGAACGACCAACCGAGGTACTCCCCCAGAACGTAGACCAGGCCTGCAAGTATCAGAAAAAACAGGGCCAGCGGGAGAATTATTCCTAAAAACATGCTAAAACCTCTCCGGAAAGACCAAAACGTAACCGAGGTAAAGGAAAATAAATCCGGCTACAACCAACAGGAGCATTTGTCCAGCCATATTAAAACCCTCCCTTAACAATTGAAGCTGAATTGAAGTATAACCTACAAATGAAAATCATTTCAAAACTGGGCACTATCGATGATTAATTCACCAAAAGGAGAAAAAACAAATACGTATTTTACAGGAAATTGACAATTTTAACTTCGTCCATCGGTCGATCTGAAATACCCCAGACCAATCACGACTCCTATACCGAAGAGGCCGA
>CAZNVA010000058.1:0-8125 GCA_964576335.1 uncultured Thermotogae bacterium
GGTTCGGAGGGGGGAGAGGCCCGAGAGGGCCTTTCCTACCTCTATCGTATTTTTTCGAATAAGTAGGCAGGGTCCCCGTGCCCTGCCGGATGGTTGTATCTTAAAAACCGTGGATTCATGGCTTCAAAAGTTCAAAGTCAGATTGTTTTAGCACATACCAACCCCACTCAACAACAAACCTAAAAAGGTCTACCTATCGAAAAATATTGTTGTGAAATAATTGAGTTTATTAAACCTATTTCAGATCCGATTTGACCATATTAACCCCGGTCTGCAGCGCTTCCTTCATGGAGGAGGTATTCGGCCCGCCGCCCTGGGCAAAGCTGGCTGAACCGCCACCGCCACCGCCAAGGACTTCGGACGCTTCCCGGATTATCTCGCCGGCGTTTAACCTATCCGTCAGCGCTTCGGAAACCTCGCAGACAATTGAAGCTCCGTCTTCACCGCCGGTTCCAAGGATGACAACTCCCTCGACCTCGGCTTCCACCTGGTCGGCAAGCTTCTGCAGGTCCGAGCTGTCCACCTCGACCTGAGAGGATACGACCTCGTATCCCTCGTAAGTTTCGGCGTCTTCTATTAATCCGGCTTTGACCGTGGCAAGTAACCTCTCGGTCTTTTTCTCAAGTTCTTCCATCAGTTTGTCCTGCTCGTCCAGAATCGATTCAAACCGGCCGGTCAGGTCGCTTACTCCCGAACCCGCCATGTTTGCCAGCTCTTCCAGCTGGTCCCGCTGGGCCCGGTAACTTGCAAGGAAGTTCTCTCCTGTTATAGCTCTGACACGGCGGATGCCGGAAGCGATCGTCTCCATCGACTCGATCGCGAAGCCACCGATCTCTCCGGTCCGATTGACGTGTGTCCCGCCACAGAGTTCCTTGCTGTAATTCTCCACTGTGATGGTCCGAAGCTGTTCCTTGCCGCGATACTCCTCCTCGAAGTGTGCTGAAGCACCTAGCTCCCTGGCTTTTTCGACACTATCCACCCAGTTGACGGCCACATCCCTGTCGGAAAGGACGATCTCGTTTACCAGGTCCTCTATTTTCCGCTGCTCCTCTTCGGTCGGTATCTCAAAGTGATTGAAGTCGAACCGGAGCTCGCCCGGCGATACTTTCGAACCGGACTGAACCACGTGCGGTCCGAGTACACGCTGTAGTGCTTCGTGCAGCAGGTGGGTCGCGGTATGGTTGCGTTCCGTACTCCTCCTTTTCTCTTCGTCAATAACTGCAGTCACTTCGTTGCCAGCGGCCAGCTTTCCGGAATCCACTCGAACTTCGTGGTAATAAGCACCTTTCCTTTCCTGAACCTCAAGCACCGATGCTTTTACCTCCGACCCCTCCAGTTTGCCGACGTCACTGACCTGACCTCCGGCCTCGGCGTAAAAAGGCGTCCGGTCAAGAACTACCAGACCTTCCTCGCCTTCGCTCAGGGATTCCACTTCGTCGCCCTCCCGGGTCAGTGCCAGCAGCTCGGCTTTTCCGGTATCGTGCTCGTAACCGATGAACTCCGTATCCGGCACGTCAAGGACACCGAGAGAGTCGGCCTCTTCTTCCTGATCGGTCCGGGAGCGGCTGCGCTGTTTCTCCAGCTCTCGCTCGAACCCGGCCTTATCGACGCTCAGACCCTCTTCCTCCGCCAGCTCTTCCAGAAATGAGTACGGCAGGCCGTGAGTATCGTAGAGCCGGAAGGCGTCTTCCCCGGGTATTTCCGTCCGGGACTCTTCCTTCAGGTCTGACGCAAGGCGGTAAAAAAGCTGTTCGCCTTCGTTGAGCGTATTCCTGTAGGTGGCCTCCTCGCTTTCGATCACGTTCTCGATCAGGTCGCGCCTCTCGACGAGCTCGGGATAAGTCTCTCCCATCTGATCGAGCAGCGGCGGCAGGGCCGCGGTCAAAAACGTCTCCTTCATTCCAAGCCTATCACCGGCCTGAACTGCTCGCCTGATGATCCGGCGCAGAACGTAGCCCCGCCCCTCGTTTGCCGGAATTACTCCCTCCGAGACGAGAAAGGCCGAGCCGCGCAGGTGGTCGGCGACGCGGTTTACGTCGTTGATTTCCGACTCTTTGTAGTTGTTTAACCCGATAATATCCTTCAATTTCTCGATTAACGGCCGGAATATATCTATCTCGAAGTCCGATTCGACCCCCTGGAGGACGGAAGCAACTCGCTCAAGTCCCATGCCGGTATCTATGTTCTGCCGATCTAGTTCCGCGACGTTTCCATCCGGGTCCATCTGGTAGCCTGTAAAAACCAGGTTCCAGAGCTCGTTAAACCTGTTGCAGTCACAGGCGACGCCCTCGCAGTCGGGACCGCAGCTGTATTCCTCCCCGGCATCGTAAAATATCTCCGAGTCGGGACCACAGGGTCCGGAATCTCCGACCGGGCCCCACCAGTTCTCGTCGTCGCCGAGCCGGGCTATTTTGGGTTCCGGAACACCTATCTCGTCACTCCAGATATCGTAGGCCTCGTCGTCCGTTTCGTGAACGGATACCCAGAGGTCCTCTTCGTCGAAGCCGAGTACATCAGTGACGAATTCCCAGGCCAGCTCGATTGCGCCCCTTTTGAAGTAGGCCCCAAAGGAAAAGTTCCCCAGCATCTCGAAGAAGGTGTGGTGGTACCAGGTTTCCCCGACCCGCTCTATATCGTTGGCCCGAAAGCATTTCTGGCAGGTGGTGACTCGCTCGTAATCCGGTTGCCTCTTGCCCCAGAATATGTCCTTGAACTGGACCATACCGGCCGAGGTAAACAACATGGAGGGGTCATCGGGTACGAGCCCCGACCCCTCCACTCTTTCGTGTCCCTTCTCTTCGAAGTAATTTAAATAAGCTTCTCTCAGTTCGTCAGTAGTCCACTCCATGATCTAACCTTTGTTTATCTCCAGTTTGTGCATAACCGGTCCTGTCAAAAGCTTGGGATAGAAGTCGGTCGACTTCTGCGGCATCTTCTCGCCCCTGTCCGCGACTTCTTTGACCTGCTCGATCCGGGTCGGATTCATAATGAAGGCGCCCTGGTATCCCCCTTCTTTCAACATGTCGAGGGCATCGTTTCGACCACGGACGTAGTCAAGGTTTCTCTTCTCTTCCAGGGCCTCCTCGTCTATCCCGAGGTACTGCTCCAGCACTAGCTTGTGAAGAATCGAAACGTCCAGCCGACGCCAGGCCTCGGACTTGTCGGGCAGGAGGTCATCCATCACTGATTTGTCCTGCAGGGTCAGGCTCCAGTAGGCCTTGTCGCCCTTGGCCCGGTAACCGAAGGTATGCGCTTCCCCGCGGTCCTCGTCCAGCTTCCGCAGCATGTCCTCCCTCTTGTCGTAGCGGGATATTGAAAAGTGCTCCCGCGCCTTGTCGAGGACGCCGTGCGGTTTGAAGTCACCGAGGTCGTGCAGCAGTCGGTGGGTCGCCAGAATCGTCAGTCCGGGATCGTCGACGTTTACAAAAGTCATCATTCTATTGTCGAAGCCACCGGTGTCCGGAGAAGTCCATCCTTTTTCCCTGCACTCGTTCCTGAAGTTGAGTGCCGTCTCGTACCTGTGGTGCCCGTCCGCGATGTAGAGGCTCTTGTCGGCCATTTCTTCCTTGATGGTGGAAATCACGTCATCGGCCCCGACCTTCCAGAGCTTGTGAGTATTGCGGTACTTGTCCTTGGCTTCGAGCAGCGGCTTGTCACCGATAGACTCGTCCATGAGTTCGGTCACGCGGTTTTCCGGGTCGGAGTAAAGCATGAAGATCTGACCGAAGTTGGCTTCCGTCGCCCGGAGCAACCGCAGCCTATCGGCTTTCGGGCCGGACATAGTTTCTTCGTGGGCCTTGACGCCCTCACCCGACTCTATTTCGCCGAGTCCGATGAAACCCTTCCTGGTTTTCCTCTCGCCTTCGGCCTCGTAATCCTGATAATATGCGTAAAACCCGGGCTCCTCGTCTCGCTGCAGCACTCCCTCGTCAATCCAATCCTGGAGGTTCTTTCCAGCTACCTCGTACTTGTCCTTGCTCCCTTCTTCGGCCTTGCTGAGGATGATCCGAACGATATTATAGAGGCTATCGTTGGCAAGGTCCTCTCTTTCCTCGTCGTTGATCTTGTCGTAGGGCGGACTAACCACCCGGTTGATGTTACCGACTTTTTCCGGATTGTACCTGTAACCCCGAAATGGATGAACTTTTGCCATCTTTAGCCCTCCTTCCCAAAGAATTCGATTAACTCGTCGGCAGTCTGGGTCCCAACTCGCCTCTGGGCTTCAACGGTCGAAGCACCGAGGTGAGGTGTGAGCGATAGGTTGTCGAAACTCAAAAGTTCGGCGTTTTCCGGCGGTTCTTCCGTAAATACGTCCACTCCTGCACCGGCAATCCAGTCGTTTTTCAGGGCTTTTGTCAGGGCAGCCTCGTCCACGACTCCACCCCGGGCACAGTTGATCAGGCAGGCCGAATCCTTCATTTGCTTCAGCTCGGCCTCACCGATGGTCGCGCCTTCGGATTCCACGAACGGGATGTGCAGGGTCACGTAATCCGAGCTGGAGAGGAGCTCGTCCATGCCGACCATTTCCAGCTCTTCCACCGGTGCTTCGTCAATATACTTGTCGTAGCCGAGAGCGTCCATGCCGAGAGCGCTACCCTTCTGGGCCACCAGGCTACCTATCCGTCCGACGCCGATTACTCCGAGAGTTTTGCCCGAAAGCTCCGTTCCGGTCAGCTCTCCCTTGATCCATTTTTGCTCCTTCAGGCTTGCGGTCCCCCGGGGGATGTCCCGGGCAAGCGAGAACATGTGGCCCAGAGCGAGCTCGGCGACCGAGTTGGAACTTGCCTCCGGCGTGTTCTGAACCTTGATTCCGAGTTCATCGGCGTGGTCGAGATCTATGTTATCCAGCCCGACGCCCGCCCGAACGATTATCTCCAGGTTGTCGGCCTCGTCCAGAATCGGAGCACGCAACTTGGTAGCCGAACGGACGACTATCCCGGCGTACTCGCCGATCTCCTGCTTGAGTTCGTCCGCGGAGAGGTCGTACTTGTGATCAAGGTCGAAACCGGCATCTTCCAGTTTTGCAATTCCTTCTTCGGCAATCGGATCGGAAATAAGTAGTTTAACCATACTGCCTCCTTTTTTTATAAACCGAGAATGTCGTTAATTGTCGCGAGCAGTCCGCGGATCTCCGGCTCGGAAGTATCAGCCATATTGGAAATCCTGAAGGTTTCCTCCTTCATGTCCCCGTAACCGTTGGCAATCCGCAGGTTGTGTTTCTCGATTAGTTCCTGGTTCAGGTCGGCCACGGATATTCCTCTGGTATTTTCCACGCAGGTCAGCGTCTTGGACCAGTAACCCTCTTCCGGGAATATATCGAAGTACTTCTTTGCCCAATCCTGGACTATACCCGAGAGTTTATCGTGTCTGGCGAACCTGTTCTCTATTCCTTCTTCCTCGACTATGTACTCCAGCTGTTTTCTCAGTCCCAGAATCTGGGGGATCGCCGGAGTGGTTCTGGTCTGGCTCCTTTTGTGGTACTTGTGCATGAGCGGCAGGTTGAAGTAATAGCTTTTCGATTCCACGTTTTCGGCTCTTTCCAGAAGCCGATCGCTGACTGCAGCTACCGCGAGGCCGGAGGGTAAACCAAATGCCTTCTGGACACCCGCGAGACACATGTCGATTCCCCAGTCGTCCACCTTGATTTTCGCACCGGCCATACCGGATACGGCATCGACCAGGAACATGACGTCATCGTAGCTGTTTACGACTTCCCCGACTTCCTTGACGGGGTTCATCATACCCGTGGAAGTCTCGTTGAAGACCATGGTAACTGCGTCGTACTCTCCCGTGGCGAGTTTATCGTCGACGGCCGACGGTGGCACCGGCTCTCCCCAGTTTCGCTCTATCATGTCCATTTCCACGCCGTTTTTCCTGGCTATCTTGTGCCAGCGCTCGGAGAAAGCACCGTTCGAAACCGTCAGGCCCTTCTCCATTACGCCGTTCGTCACTGCCGACTCCATCGCACCGGTGGAAGAAGAAGTAAAGAGGAAAACCGGGTTATCGGTAAATAGTAGTTTCTGCAGTTTAGGCTGGATGTCGTCGTAGATCTCGCTGAACTCTTCCGTCCTGTGATGGACCTGAGGAGTAGAAAGTTCCTGCAGCAATTCGGATCTGACTTCTGTTGGTCCAGGTGTAAATAACTTTTCGTGCATTTGGGTAAGCACCTCCAAGAAAAGTCTAACTAATTTCTTAATTCTCTCCGTTCGTTATTTTTTCGCAAAAAGGAGAAGGAGAGTTCTCCTCGCCCCCACTGGTAAATTATAGATCACGCCCGAAAACGGACGAACCACACCCCTCTCATTTACTTCTCGCCGGCACCGACTGAAAAGCTGCCAGTACTGTTATCGACCACGATCATAACAACTCTCTTTAGCTGGCCGAAAGATTTAACTGGCTTCACCCGGGTAGCTCGAAGAGGGAAAACTCGGTTCAGATATCGGTCAGTACCGGACGGACACACCGGAGCAAGTACTTCTACCTCCGTTCACCTACCCGGACCTCATCACGCAAATATTAAAGCAGTTCAGGCCAGTTTCAATTAAGGATATTAGAATGAGATAACCTTTGCAAAGAAGCACTTCGATTGGCATCTTAGCCGTTATCTCACTAAGAGACGGGATTTCCGGGGTTTATGTTGCCATTTTAAGAAATATTCTTATAATTACACTCACAAGCTTTAATTGCCGATTGACCGCTATTCGCGGTTGGCCTGATTCACGAACCGCGATAGTCTCCGGTGGAGAAAAGTTTGTCCGAAAGGATTTAACCATTATAATCAAGTTATAAAAGTAATTGGCTTGAGGGTGGCACGGAAAAAAGGAAAAGCCGGGTTAATTGAATCAATTAGTCGGATTAACCTGGTTTTCTGGTTGAAATTAAAATTGTCGAATCCGAAATCTTAATAAATATTTCAGGCCTCACCGGCCAAAACACAAAACAAAACAAACAGGTGTTATAGCGAGGATACCCAATGAAAGAAAGAAAAATACCAAAAGAGACGATCGATCGCCTGCCACTTTACCTGCGCTGTCTCGAAAAGCTCATCGAGGACGGCGAGGAAAATATATCTTCAAAGAACTTTTCGAAAAGATTAAATCTAAATTCGGCTCAGGTCAGGAAGGACCTCTCTTACTTCGGGGATTTTGGCACCAGGGGGGTCGGCTATAAGACAAAGAAGCTCGCCTCAAAGATTCGGGAAATCCTCAACTTAAATACCAAATGGAAGATGGCCCTTGTCGGAGTTGGAAACATCGGTTCCGCGCTCCTGACCTATACCGGATTCAACGAACGGGACTTCCAGGTAGAGATGGCTTTCGACAGCGATCCCGAGCTGATCGGAGAGGAAATAAACGACGTCGAAATAGAAGAAGTGTCCCGACTTCCGGAAAGAATCCAGGAAGAGGAAATCAAGCTCGGCATAATTGCAGTACCGGCTCCGGCCGCTCAGGAGATCGCCGACCAGATGGTCGAAGGTGGCGTAACGGGTATTCTGAACTTCGCACCGACGTTACTCAACCTGCCGGAGGAGGTCAGGTTGGCCCAGGTCGACATCACCAAGGAGCTGGAACAGCTGGTTTATTATCTGTGACTACTTTTGAAAATGACGCAGGTTTGAGATCGTAAAGGATGTCTTTTTGAGCCCGGCAATTGGGGGACTTCTAAACGATAAAGGCAAGAGGACTTGATCAACCGACATGTTTCTTGCACTGGACGTAGGCAATACCAACATCACGGTAGGTTGTTTTAAGGATCACGATATAAAACAAACGTGGCGGATTTCTACCACCCAGGGAGTAACGCCGGACGAGATAGGTTTAAAGGTTCTATCTCTGCTTTCGGCTTCGGATATAAACCCGGAAGAAATAGACGACGCCGTCGTATCGTCCGTTGTCCCGTACCTGAACAGGAGCCTCAACCGGGGACTGGAACGCTACCTGGAAATCTCCCCGACCTTCCTGCGTCCGATGGATAACGGAATAGTGGAGCTCGACGTGGATGAACCGGAAAAAGTTGGCCCGGACAGAGTGGCGACGATAATCGCCAGTTGCGAACTCTACGGCGGGCCGGGCCTGATAATTGATTTCGGCACGGCAACCAGTTTCGAACTCTACTCCGAAGCGGG
>CAZNVA010000059.1:0-8106 GCA_964576335.1 uncultured Thermotogae bacterium
TAGAGGAACTGGATTTGAATCCAGTGATTGCTTCGGAGGATGGTGCCAGGGTTGCTGACCTGAGAATGAGGTTTAGTTCTTAACTACTGGAGTCACCTCCTACAAACATATAAGTTGAGTCGTGAGGAAGTCGGGGAAAGGGTTGATGGGATAAATATTTTAAAATTTTAAATATTGACAAACCTGTTTTACGTAATTATACTTAAGCGAGGAAGATATTTATGAAAAAAGAATTGGCTGTAGATCTAAAGGAAGTAGAATCAGTATTTAAAGCACTGGCTAGTTCCCAGCGGCTAAATATCTTGTCTCTCGTGCTTGAGCACGACAACATCTGTGCCAAAGAGATTTCTAGCGAACTGGAACTCAGTCAGCCCGATATATCTTACCATCTTTCGAAACTGACTCAGGCAGGTATTCTCAAGAAGAACAAAGATGGGATAAAGTACTGTTATGACATTAACTACGACCTATTGGAAAATATGGGCGTTAACCCAGAAGTATTATTACAAAACTCAGGAGGTGACCTAGGATGACTGATCAGAACGTAACCATCTATACCACTCCTTCGTGTCCATACTGCAATGCCGCAAAGGATTACTTCGACGAGAATGATATTTCCTATACGGACTACGACGTATCCGAGAACCGACAGAAGGCCAAGGAAATGATCGAGAAGTCAGGGCAAAGAGGGACTCCGGTTATCGACATCGATGGAAACATCGTCGTCGGCTTTAACAAGGAAAAGTTACAGTCCTTACTGAATTAATCATCCATAGCTTCAAGTTTATATCACAGTTAATCAAAGACCTATTTGCTTCAGGGCAAATAGGTCTTTTTTTTATTGGGACTTTCCTTTAAAGATCTAAACTTTTCGCCAGGCTATATAGGAATTGTGAAAACCCTTACGGGGTGTAATTTTCCCGAAATTGCCATGAGTCAGACTTGAGCAGGGAACTATAGCTGCTTGCCTTGAAGGAGTAGCGGATATTCTGGTATAATCACCTACCTTCGAGAGATCGGAGAACAGTTCGAGAGATCATCGATAAAGGAGGAAAAGATGTGGAACTCTTAACTATGAAGGAGCTTTTAGAAACAGGTGTCCACTTTGGGCATAGGACTCAGCGCTGGAATCCCAAGATGGAAGACTACATTTTCATGGAAAGAAAGGGGATTCACATAATCGATCTCGAGACGACTCAGGCTCTATTCGAGGAGACCTACGAGTTCGTCCGAGACGAGGTAAGAAATGGCGCCGAGATTCTCTTTGTTGGGACCAAGCGACAGGTACAGAACATAATCGAGAAACAGGGAAAGCGTTGTGGGGCCCACTACGTCAACCATCGCTGGTTGGGAGGGACCTTAACCAATTTTGACACCATCCGTGACAGCGTGGAGCGCATGATCAAGCTGGAAAGGATGGAGGAAGACGGAACCTTTGAACAGCTTCCGAACAAGGAAGTAGTGAAGTTGCGTCGGGAATTAAAGAAGAAGAAGCGGAATTACGATGGAATCCGGGACATGGAAAAGCCGCCGGATATAATCTACGTTATCGATCCGGAAACGGAAGAAATTGCCGTTCACGAGGCAAGGATTCTCGATATTCCGGTTATCGCCATCACGGATACGAACTGTGACCCCGACCTGATAGATTACCCGATACCGGGTAACGATGACGCGATAAAAGCAACTAGATTGCTGACCACACGGCTTGCCGATGCAGTCATCGAGGGACGCGAGGGTGCCGACCGTTCCCTTGAAGAAGAGAGTTCCGAGGAAGAGGAAGAAGAAACTGAAGCAACAGCTGAGCAGGAATCAGAAGAGGAAACAAATACCGAAGAAGCCGAGGACGACGGAGTAGAAGAAAGCGCAGAAGTAGAAGGCGCATCGGCCTAAGGTAAGTATTCATACTCTGTAAGGAGGACATATAAATGGCTATAACGACCGAAGAGGTAAAGAAATTACGAGAGGAAACAGGCGTAGGGATTATGGACTGCAAACGAGCCCTCCAGGAAGCCGACGGCGACATGGAGGAAGCAAAGCAGTCCCTGCGTGAACAGGGCATGGAAATGTCCGAAGGCAAGCTGCAATCCGGTGAAGGAAGGGTAGGCTCCTACATTCACCACGATGGCAAGGTTGGCGTTCTGGTAGAAGTCAAATGCCAGACCGACTTTACTGCCAATAGCGACGAGTTTCAGGACTTCGTCGATACCGTTTCGCTCCAGGTTGCCGCTGCCTCTCCCGAATACGTGTCCCGTGACGACGTTCCGGCTGAAGTAGTCGAAGAGGAAGAGCAGGTTTACCGAAATCAGGCCAAAGAAGAAGGCAAGCCCGATCACGTAATAGACGATATTGTAGAAGGCAAGATGGATAAGTATTACGGTGAAATCTGCCTGCTTGAACAGGAATCCGTCAAGGACACGGATAAGACCATCGAAGAAATCATGGGCGAACTTTCCGCAAAGGTAAACGAGGAAATAGAGATCACGAGATTCGCCCGGTTCGACGTGGGTGCGGATGAGGAAGAAGAGGAAGAAGAGGAGTAGACCGCCATACCGTCATCCTCGAAAAATTCGCCAACCAGGCAAGTACCTGGTTGGTTTAGATCAGTGAGGTAGAATCAGTTAGATTGAGCTCTTCGACGTCCCCACCTCCAAGGTTCAAGCCCGATAGAGCGCTCATAAAAGTATCGGGCGCCGGGTTTGGTGCCGATAACCCCCTGGATCCGGATTCTATCGAATTTATTCTGGAAAGAGTTCGGGTCGCGCTGGATATGGGAATTGAGGTGGCTCTGGTAATCGGGGGTGGGAATATACTTCGAGGGGCCGAACAGAAGATTTTGGACAGGACGGCCGGCGATATGGCCGGAATGATGGCGACTGTAGTTAACGGTGTAGTATTAAAGGACGGGCTGCAGGAATCCGGCACGCCGGTCTTGCTTCAATCGGGGTTACCGGTTGATCGTGTCGCAGAACCGGTTAACGTGGATCGAGCCAAATCCTACCTTGAAGACGGTGGAGTTGTCATCTTCGCCGGTGGCACGGGTAACCCTTATTTCACCACGGATAGCGCTGCTGCCCTTCGTGCGGGTGAGATCGGGGCAGATTTGATCCTGAAGGGGACGGACGTCGACGGAGTATATTCGAGGGATCCCGCTCGCGGCGAGGCGCGTTTTCTTTCGGAAGTGACCTATCGAGAGATAACGGAAAGCGAACTCGGCGTCATCGACCTTACCGCAGCAAATATATGCAGAAAGACCGGAATTCCCATGATAGTTTACGACCTCTTCAAAAAAGGCAATACGAAGGCAGCTTTAAGCGGTGAGGAGATCGGAACTTTCGTCTACTCCGAAGCTAAGTAGTAGCTTCTCTTTCTGGCTAATCCCTATCTATAACCGGCGGGACCTGGAAGAAGTTTCCTCTGGTTGCAGGAGCGTTTTTGAAGACCTCTTCCCGCGGGAGTTTATCCTTTTCCTCGTCTTCTCTCAGCACGTTTTCTACCTCAAGGATATGTCGGAGCGGTTCCACGTCCTCAGTATCCAGTTCCTGGAGCTTGTTGACGTAATCGATGATATCCGCCAGGTCCTCAGTCAATTCTTCCCGCTCGGATTCGGTCAGGCTCAATTCAGCAAGGTCTTCGACGTGCTTAACGCTTTCTTTATCAATCATTTTGGCCGGTGCTAACCAGTACCTCCCGTTGATTTAAGTATTTCTTTAACTTTATCAGGATATATAATTGGATCCAACTAATTTTCGGCCCGTAACCAAGCGACTTAACTATCGGCAAATTCTCCCGGTTTCCCTTCGAAGTACTCCCTGAAAACGTCTTTTACGCCGTCACCGGGATCGTGAGTATCCAGGAACTTTTCAGCTTTCTCCTTCGCGGCTTCCATTATATCGTAATCCTTCAGAAAATTACAGGCACGGAAGCTGTTCTGGAAACCGTGCTGGGCGGAACTCAGCAGATCTCCCGGGCCACGAATCTCGAGATCCCTCTCCACCAGTTCAAATCCGTCGGAAATATCCCTGAAAGCTTCCAGCCTCTTCCTGCCCTCGTCCGTCGCAGGAGAACCGATGGCGAAACAGTACGCCTTATCTCCCGAACGACCGATGCGCCCTCGTAGCTGGTGGAGCTGGGTCAGACCGAACTGGTCGGCTTCTTCCACGACCAGAATATTTGCACTGGGAATATCCACGCCCACTTCTATCACCGTGGTTGACACCAGGGCATGCAGTTCCCGGGCCTCGAACTTTTCCAGTACCTCCGATTTTTCTTGCGGAGACATCCTTCCGTGCAGCAGGCCAATATCGAGCCCTTTCAGCTGATTTTCCGCCAGTTCCTTTCTGGTTTCTACCGCGGATTTCAGCTCTCGGTCCTCCGATTCCTCGACTAGCGGCAGGACGATAAACCCCTGGTTGTCATCCTGGAGTTCCTTTTTGACGTACTCGTAGACGTCGTCCCTCCTGGACTGGCTGACCCAGTAGGTGCTGACGTTCTTCTCCCCCCGGGGAAACTCCTCCAGCCGGGACACTTCGTAACCGCCGTAGACGGTGGCTGTAATCGTTCTCGGGATCGGCGTTGCACTGAGGACTAGCTTATTTACGGCGCGGCGGTCGCTACCGACGTTTTCCTTCTGTGCCACGCCGAAGCGCTGTTCTTCGTCTATGATTACCAGGCCCAGTTCGTCGAAGTTGACGGACTTCTCCAGGAGAGCGTGCGTTCCGACGAGCAAATCGATCTCCCCGGACTCGAGCCCGGCTAAAACCTTCTCCTTTTTAGGGTTTTCCACGTCTCCGGTGAGCAACTCCGTCCGGATGCTTAAGTCCTGAAAAATACTTTCAAAGTTCTGGTAATGCTGTTCGGCGAGGACGGTCGTTGGCGCCATCATCCCGACCTGGTTACCGGCAGTTGCCGCCAGGTATCCGGCGGCCGCGGCTACCGCTGTTTTTCCGGTGCCGACGTCACCCTGCAGCAACCTGTTCATCGGTTCGCTCGCTTCGAGATCCTCGATCAATTCGCTTAAAACTTCCTCCTGATCGTCTGTCAACGAGAAAGGAAGTGAAGCCCTGAATCTTTCCAGTTCCTCCTCCCGGAGGGAAATCCCCTGCCCTTGCTTTTCCTCGTCTTCTTCTCCCCCGAGCAGGTTGGCGTAGAAGAGGAACAGTTCCGAAAAGGCGAGACTGCGCCGGCCTTTTTCGAAGTCCCCGGAGCGTTTCGGAGCGTGAATTCTCTTCAGGGCCCTGCGTCGATCCCAGAGGTCGTGTTCCTCGGCTTCTTCCCTGGCCGGATACTGCTTTACTGCGGGCAGGTACCTGTTCAGGTTGTCCCGAATTATTCGACGAATCACCTTCTGGCTCAGGTCCTCGCTTGCGGGGTAGATCGGTACCAGTTTTCTCGTTTTTTTCTGGTTTTCGGAGGGCTCCCATATCGGATTCTCGATCTGCACCTCGCCGTAGTCCTTCTTGACCTCCCCGTAGACTGCAATTTCCTCCTCCTGGTTGAGCTGGTTTCGCACCCAGGGCTGGTTGAACCAGATGGGGTATACCGTGCCGCTGCCGTCGTTGATCGCTGCTTTGACGAGCTCTACGTCGTAGTTGGGTTTCAGTTTGCTGACGCCTTCTACCGTCCCGATTACCGTGCAGGTATCGCCGGAACTGAGGTTCGATACCTGTTTTACCTCGCGTCGGTCTTCAATTCTCCGTGGAAAGTGGAACAGCAGGTCCCGGACGGTCTCGATCCCGAGCTCCCTGAACTTCTGCCCTCTTTTCTTTCCGATACCCGCCGCGGCTTCGATCCTGTCCTTCACGGAAAGTTCGTCGCCTTCCGATTCCGGACTTTCCCGGTCAGTTTCCAGCTGGTTTTCGATTTCCTCCACTACTTCCTGCCTCGCAAAGGGCTTCTTGTCGTCGTATCCTTCCAGGAGCTCCTTCACCTCTTCTCGTTCCACCAGTTCCTCGGAAAGGTTCTCCAGGCCACCCATTACGGAGTCGTTTTGAAAACCGTTCCGTTTCTCGAGCTGGAGAATCTTTCTCAGTCTCTCTTCTTTTTTTTCGTCCATCCGTGTCACCCGAGGTATCCAGGAGGCTAGTTTATCAATTCAGAACAGATTTGCAGAAAGCCAAGTTTAATTCAGGGCAAAAATATGATAAGCTTCAAGTCATACTGGGGCAATAGGTGCTCTTTTAGGTCTGTAATTATTTATGTAACCAGCCGACTTCCTTTTAAAGAATCAATAATTTGAGGGGTTCAGGTTTATGGAGTTGTTATTTATTGGCTCGGCTGATTTTGCCGTTCCCGCCCTGGAAGCCGTCGCGGCGGAGCACGACCTGGAGCTGGTAATTACGCAGCCTGATCGGGCCAGCGGGCGGGGAATGAAGGCTAGCTATACGCCGGTGAAGAAAAAAGCACTCGAACTTGATATCCCGGTGTTCCAGCCCGAGGACGTTAACTCGGACGAGTCCCTGGAGAGGATAGAAGAGGTAAACCCTGATGGTTTCGTTCTGGCCGCTTATGGACAGCTGGTCAATAAGAGTTTGCTGGATCTGGTCGAGTGGCCGATAAACATCCACGGGTCACTGCTACCGAAGTACCGCGGAGCTGCCCCGGTAAACTGGGCCGTAATTCGGGGAGAGGAAGTGTCGGGAGTCACCACGATAGTCATGGATGAAGGTATGGACTCAGGGCCGGTATTGCTAAAGAAGCGGACCGAGGTGGGTGAAAACGAAACCGCCGGAGAGCTCCACAACAGGCTGGGGGAGATGGGTGGTGAGCTGATTCTGGAGACTCTTGCGGGTCTGGAAGAAGGAACGATTGAGCCCAGAGAACAGGAAGGGGAGCCGAGTTTCGCCCCAAAACTCAGCAAGGAGGACGGAATCGTGGACTGGAGTAGGAACTCCGCGGACGTCCATAACCACATACGGGGAATGAACCCCTGGCCCGGGGCCTATTCCTATTACCAGGGAGAGAGAATCGGGCTCTACCGTTCACGTGATATGGGAGAGATGGAAGGTGAAGTTTTGGAGAAGCTTCCACCGGGAGAGGCTTCAATCGAGGCAACTCCGGGCGAAATAATTGATACCGATGGCCTGGGCCTGGTGGTTAAGTGTGGCGGTCCGACTGCTGTTAAGCTAACCCGGGTACAGCCCCCATCAAAGTGCGTCATGAGCGGAACGGATCTCGTGAATGGTTACCATATAGAGATAGGAGAACGCTTTAAAAGTTCTGCTAAATAAGGGTTCTAGTTCTCCGTGTCAACCCCGTTCACGACCAAAGTCACCACTTGAAAATCCCCCCACAACCCACTATATTTTCTAGCGCATCATGACGAAGTAGTTGTTCTTTGACAGACGGGTGAGGTTAATTGGCATCCTGTAGTAAGTAGTAAGGATTGACAAGGGCAGATGGTGGACGCCTAGGCAACGGAAGGCGATGAAGGACGTGGCCGGCTGCGATAATCCTCGGAAAGCTGCCAAGCAAGCATTGACCCGAGGGTCTCCGAATGGGGCAACCCACCTGGTAAAATACCAGGTATTTAGTACCCGAATTAAAGTAAGGTACTAAAGGCGAACCCGGCGAAGTGAAACATCTCAGTAGCCGGAGGAAAAGAAAGAAGAATCGATTCCCCAAGTAGCGGCGAGCGGACGGGGAACAGCCCAAACCATCGGGCACGTCCCGATGGGGTTTCGGGAAGACCCACTAAAGGATGACCTCTTCTAGAGGAACCGTACTGGAAAGGCGGCCGAAGCGGGTGATAGCCCCGTACTCGAAGGAAGAAGTCTCCCGGGTCTTGCCCAGAGTAGCCTCGGACACGTGTAACCCGGGGCCAACTCGGGAGGACCACCTCCCAAGGCTAAATACTAATCGTTGACCGATAGTGGACCAGTACCGTGAGGGAACGGTGAAAAGAACCCCGGAAGGGGAGTGAAATAGAACCCGAAACCGTCTGCCTACAGACAGTGGGAGTCCAGCACTCAATTGGAACCTTCATCCACTTTTGGTAAGCTCGTAGTTACTTTAACGTAACTTACTGCTTTTACCTTTTTCGGATGGAGTGCCCAATTGAGTGCTGGATGACCGCATGCCTTTTGCAGTATGAGCCGGCGAGTTACT
>CAZNVA010000060.1:0-7961 GCA_964576335.1 uncultured Thermotogae bacterium
CGGCTTGCCCTTTCGTCTCCCAGGGGCGCTATCTTTATCGGTTTTAGTTTTGAACCTGAAGTGCCCGGTCCAGGTCCACCTCTCTAACGTAATCGTTCTCTACCATGATCTCGCCGATCTTCTTGTCCGAGTCCTCCTGCTGCTTGGCCAGGGCCTCGTCGATCTCTTCCGGTTCGACAGCACCCATGTCCTTCAAAATTTCGCCGACTCTCCTCTCGGCTTCGAAGTACTCTTCCAGTATGGAGAGAATCACTGCGCTTTTACTTTTCCTTTCCCTGTTGGCCTTTTCCTCGACCTTTTCAATCAGAAAGTCGTCTTCTTCTCTGTAGTAAATGGTAGTTTGCACTATTGAAACCCCCTGTTCTGAGTATAATTGCTTGAGAAACCGATTAGTAAGCCCAAAATCCTTACTGAATAGATAAAATAACTAAATGAAATGAAAAGTAGAAAGGATACCCAGAGCTTCTTATTCCGCCCTGACATAGCACAACTGCTTGTAGAAGGACAGCTCAAAATGAAAGAAGCCAAGGATATCACCTTTAGTCGGTGTCTTCCCTGGCAACCCGGCTATCAGTTCCTGCTTTTTCCAGCAACTGACCCGTGGCTTTGCGCAGTCACCTTACGATAACTTTGCCTTTTTCAAGGATTGTTAAATTCATTATATGATGCTTTAACATGACTGTCAAGTATAAATAACTAAAATAAATTGTTTGACTTTATAATAATATTTCCTGGCTTAATTTAAGTTGGAAAGATAATTGAAAATAGGAATCACCATTAGTGAACCAATTTTTACTCAGCTCGGTTATCGGTCATGTATTCTTTTTGTAATCCATATTAGGTGAGCTGTTTCCGAGCAATGATGATTTTACCCCTAGGAAGATTAATACTATAGATACCAGGACTCTAAATGGTACCGTAAGTGGTTGTTTTTTCAGCCGGTAACCTTTTCCGCCAGGAAAGTTCTAAGGCCGATTCAGATACCGCGCTCAAGGAACGTGTTCTCAACCGCACTTATTTTCGGCAAAAGTAATTCGTTATAACTAATTTTAATAAGAGTCCGTTTTGCCGTATTATTTTCGTTAAGCTTCAAAACTTCAAACATAATTCTTTTTCCTGGTGACCATAAAGATGAAATTGATCGAATCCCTGGATTCCCGCTGGATCTGGTTGCTGATAGCGGGACTGGTGATCCTGACAATAATGTCGTTTCAGCCGCCGGGCGGGTTAACCCGCGATGGCCAGGCCGGACTGGCACTGCTGGCTGCAGTGGTGATCCTCTTCATCGCCGAACCAATTCCTCTGCCAGGTATCATATTTTTCATTGCAATCTATCAGGTACTGTTCGGACTGGGGGAGCCAAACCAGGTGGCAAAGTCCTTCATGCACGATGCCGTTTTCTTCATTATGGGTGCGTTGATGATCGGCGTAGCCCTGAACAAACAGGCAATCGGAAAGAGGTTAATTCTCATTTTGATAGACAAGGTAGGCCACAACGCAAGAAGGATAAGCCTTGCAATAATAACCACGGCGGCACTACTGGCCGGATTCATTGCTGACCACGTGGTCGCCGCAGTTCTGACCCCGATGGTCGTATCGCTACTCAGGACTACGAGCGAGGAGACTAACAGCGAGGTAGCTAACCTCGGCAAATTTCTCCTCTTTTCCGTAGCTTACGGGGCAACCATCGGCGGGCTTTATGCTCCAACCGGCGGGGGTAGAAATATCGTCATCATCGGCCTGCTCGATCAGATAACTGGTTACGAAATCGGATTCGGCTACTGGATCGTCCTTGCACTACCGGTAACAGTTCTGCTGATCCCTGTTACCTCGGTGGTTTTAAGTTATACGTTTAGTCCGGAGGTGGAAGACCTATCCCTAGCCGTAACCGGACTTCGCGAAGAGCTTCAGGAAAGAAAGGCCACCGGTGAAACGTGGTTAACGGTGATCATATTTGCCGTAATCGTAACTTTATGGATCACTACCGGGTCCCTAATCGGCCTGGGAATAATTGCCCTCATGGGGGCAACGTTATTTCTCATTTTCGACCTGGTAGACTGGGAGGATTACCAGCGAGGTGTAAACTGGGGTGTAATAGTGATCTACATGGGTGCTCTGAGCATGGGGTCACTGCTGAACAGGACCGGCGCGGCTGGATGGATTGCCAACAACGTAATGACCTTTATTCAGGAGGGCCTAAACTTAACCGGACCAGGACCTATTGCAGCTGCGGTCTCGGTCCTCTCGGCTGTAATGACCAATTTGATGAGTGCCGCCGCGGCGGCCAGTGTTGTCGGCCCGATAACTTTGCAGTTGAGCCAGTACAGCACGCTGAATCCGGTATTTGTGGCAATATTGACCGCGGTGTCTACTTCCTTCGGTTTCCTGTTGATAATAGCAACTCCGCCAAATGCGATAATTTACTCTTCGGGATACATAGAACCACGGGACTTCCTCAGGGCAGGAGTATTGATGACTGTATCAGCATTCGGTATTCTGTTTCTAGTAGTGGCAGTCTGGTGGAATTTACTGGGCGTAATATGATCAGGATTGTTGTACTTTAAACGAAAAATCTTTTTTGTGTCGGTATAAACTCACGTTCAACCCGGGTGATACTTAAATTATGGGCTTAAACGTGCTGTATTACAGCCAGGGACGGGAAGAGGACGAAAACGCGCTGGTCTATTTGAAGAGTCTGCTCAACGAGAGAGTGGACAAGCTAAACATTATCTACGTCACCGAGGAAAGTTCAGAAGTAGAGGAAAAGCGCAGGAGGAACCTAGCCGAAGAACAGAGGGAACAGCTACCTCACGTGGAAAAGAACGAGGCATTCGACAAGGCAAAAGAGATATTTTCGGGAACTAAACTGGACGTCATCACCACTCCCGCCTCCGGTGATCCCGTCGAAGAAATCGAGGGGGAGTTAATGGAAGGACAATTTGACCTATTCGCACTGACTTCTTTTGGGAGGGGCGGATTCAGTAAAGAAATACTTGGGGCCCACGTAAAACCCATACTGAAGCAATCAAACCTCCCGGTGCTCGTCCATAAAGGTAAACTTGATTCCTGTGAAAGGGTTTTAATTCACGTACCAAACGACAAAGAACGCTGTTTAAAACTGGCCCGCTACATGGGGGATTTCCTCGAGTACTCTCAGCCCGTTGTTACCTTCCTCTCAATCCTTGAAGAGGGGCACCCACACTTCGACGGTTATACTTCTGCCGAGGACGAAGAAGGATTGGCCGAGGTCAGGCGCAACTACGACATAGAAGAAAAAGAGTACTTGAAGGAAGCCGATAAAATTCTTTCCGACAGGGGTATCGAGGCCGAGATCAGACACAGAATAGGAGATCTGACTACAGAACTTTTAAAAGAGGCCAAGGAAGGCAGGTACGACCTTATGACCTTTGCTCCGGAGAAACCCGGGTTGTTTCAGGGCTTATGGCAGGGCGATACGTCCTTCGAAATAATCAGAGACGTCGAAATTTCGGTTTTAAAGTTCCTATCGGACAATAACACTATTTAAGCAAGATGGCAAAAATACTAAGAAACCCCCTTGCTTCGGAATTAATTTATCTATTAAAGGACGGGCCGCTGGGGAGGCGCACTTTAACCGACAAGGTCGGGGCATCCGAGAGTTCAGTTAGAACGGTTCTAGAACACCTTCAGTCAGAAGGGATAGTCGAGATGAACCGTAGAGGTACGAGTCTTTCGGAAATGGGCCGCCTTGCTTTCGGGCCTCTCCTGGAATCGGTTCGAGGCGTGAAATCAGTGGATTTACCCGAACTGACAATGGGGAGCATCTGCCGGGCCGCCGAACTCGACAAAGTGGAAGAGCTAACCGGAAAGGCCTGGAGTTTTCGCGACCTGGCCATCAGGGAAGGCGCTCGCGGAGCGATCCTCCTGGAGATCGACCAGACCATCAAATTTCTCCACTCCGACGATCGACTTGAAGAGATAAACCCGGATGCTTTCGAGACGATCTGCAAGCGGTTCCCGGACTGGACGAACGCCAGCTTGATCGTCATAGTTTCCGGCGAAACGCCGGAAGAAGTAGAGCACGGACTCTGGAGGATCATCGGTGAGATAGTGCTAAAGAAGTCCTGAACCCTTTTGGTTGAGGCAGAAATCTCGAGGGAGTTGTTTAACCTACTCTTCCCGTTATGTACTTCTCGGTTGTCTCCTTCTCAGGGTTTTCAAATAATTCTTTAGTATCTCCCATCTCGATCAACTCACCGAGCCAGAGCAGGGCGGTCTTGTCCGATATCCTTGCCGCTTGCTGCATGTTGTGGGTCACGATCAACACGGTATAGTCCTGGCTCAGTTCCTCGATAAGGTCCTCGATCTTTCCTGCTGAAATGGGGTCAAGCGAAGAAGTGGGTTCGTCCATCAATATTATTTCCGGTTTGGTCGCCAGGGCTCTGGCAATGCATAGTCTCTGCTGTTGCCCGCCACTGAGATCCATGGCCGATTCGTGAAGCTTGCCTTCAACTTCCTCGAGCAGAGCAGCCTGCCTGAGGCTATCCCTGACCACGTCATCCATGTCTCGTCCATCTATCGGACTCTTTTCTCCGGAACTAAAAATTCCGGAAAAAGCATTCAGCACACCTTTTTCCTTTCGCAAATGGTGTTTATAGGCTCTGGGCCCGAAGGCAATATTATCGTAAAGGCTCTTCGGAAACGGATTTGGCTTCTGAAATACCTGACCGACCTTTTGCCTGAGCTTGCTGACCTGAGTCTCCTTCGCGTAAATATCGGTACCGTCGACCTCGATTGAACCATCGACACTTGCCCCATCAATCAGGTCGTTCATCCTGTTGATCGATCTTAGCAGTGTCGATTTACCACAGCCGGAAGGACCAATCAGTGCGGTTACCTTTTTCCTCAGTATATCGAGAGAGACGTCATCGATGGCTTGCTCCTCGCCGTAGTAAACGTCAAGATTTCTTATCTCCACCGCTGTTTCAGCGGAACTTGCTAATCTCCCGGTCCTATCAATTTCAGCTTCCGCTCTACTTTTCTCTTCTACCGAAACCATATTGATCTCTCCACCTCGATAATTTATATATGTTATCTTTATTAAGGATTCGGAACACGACTTACCAGCCTCTCTTCCTGCGGTAATAACTTCTTACAGTTATCCCAAGAGCGTAAAACATCAGTACGAGAACAATTAGTACCAGCGCTGTCCCCCAGGCTTCATTGATACTACCGCCCACTCCCGCCTTGTATATCGCGTAAAGCCGGTAAGGCAAAGCGTCTACCTCTCTAAATAGTGCATCCACGTGGAAAAACGGGGCTGAAGCCGAAAAGAACTTCGGAGCAGAAGTTCCGGAAGCCACAGCTATCAACATTATCGGTGCCGTCTCTCCGGCTATTCTACCTATCCCCAGAAGGACGCCCGTAACTATTGAGGGGACCGAAGATGGCAAAACCACTTTTCTGATGGTCCACCAGCGGCTTGCTCCAAGCGCCAGGCTCCCATGCCGGAATTCGTCCGGAACCGAGGTCAGAGCCTCGGTGGAAGTAGCTATAGTAAGCGGTAATAGCATGGCAGCAAGAACTATCTGTCCGGCGAGCAGAGTAGAGTGGCCTGTTATTCTTGGAACCAGGAAAACGTATCCAAATAAGCCAAACACTATACTCGGAGTCGACCAGAGGCAATCGGCAGTTACCCCGACGAACTGTCTTATCCAGCCCCTTTTTGCGTATTCGGTCAGAAAGACTGCTGCCCCAACTCCAAGAGGAACGGCAAACACTGTAGCCCCCACGACCAAAGAAAACGTACCAGTGATCGCCGGAAATATGCCTACTTTTCCACGCAGTATATCCGAAGCCGAAGAAATAAAGTACCAGTTAATCACCGACTGGCCTTCAATAATTGTATAAGTTATGAAAAAGAACAGCACACCCAGCGGAATTAAGACTGACAACCAGGTAAAATACTGAACCGATAGTTCCCTGTTGTGGGCCGGGTTTTCCCAGTAATATAGCAAGCCGTTCCACAGGGAAGCAAAAGTGGCTATGAGAAAGAGGGAAAGATTGGCCAGTTTTGGGGTGATATTGCCGTCCAGATTTGACAAAACAACCCCCTGGTCGGGAAATAGCAGGAACACGACCCCGGCCAGAGCAAGCAGAAAAATTGCAAACAAGAAATGACCACCGGGGGGTTGATAACTTTTGATCAGGAAATACGTCAAAACGGTCAACCCGATGAAACCAACCAGTAAGCCCCCGAGCAACCTGATTATGTCTGCCGGTATAGCCCCCGGATTTGTCGCCAGTAACCCACTTAGAACAAGGAAAAGGGCCGAAACGAGAAACCACAACCCCATCATCCCGCGTCTGAGTAATTTATCGTTCAGGGGGAACATTAGCCTCGTTTAAACCTCCTTTGCAGCCTGCTCTGAATCACTCTGGAGGCAACGGATAGAACAAGGACTACGAAAAAGAGCAACAACCCTGCTCCCATCAGGGCCTCAGTTGCCTCACCGGATGCTTCGCCTATCTGAGAGGCAATAAGGGACGTCAAGGTTTCACCCGGTTCAAAGATATCGTAAAGTGGGCTGGGAAAAGCCGTCTTGTGACCGATCATCATGGTTACTGCCATCGTCTCTCCCAGAGCCCGACCGATGCCAAGAATGAGGGAGGCCATGATACCGGAGGAAGCGGAGGGCAAAGTTACTTCTTTGATGGCCTGCCATTTGGTAACTCCCAGAGCAAGAGCGCCCTTCTCCAGGTGCTCGGGCACTGCATCAATTGCGTCCTCCGCAACGGAGGTAATTGTGGGCAGCGCCATAAAGCCCAGAATTATTGACGGTGCAAAGTACTGACCCATGTTTGCGATATCAAAGTAATTCATTATCGCCCGGTTCAACAAAACGAAACCGATGAACCCGTAAACGACGCTGGGTATTCCGGCCAGGAGTTCAATCGCTGGCTTGAGAAAGCTCCTGAGCCAATCAGGAGCAAACTTACCTATGAATATCGCAGCGCTGACTCCCATTGGAGCGGCAATTAAAGTAGCCCCGAAAGTTACCACCATGGAGCCCCAGATCATCGGACCAAGGGAATATATATCACGGTAAACGTGCCAGGTACTACCGGTGATAAAGAACAACGGTTCGCCCTGAAACGCAGGAAAACCCCGAATAAATAGAAAGACGGCAATTAAGACGAGTATGGTTCCCGCGGAAGTCGATGCTGCAAATAAAAGGGCTTTGGCAGTCGAATCCTCGTAAAGCACCCAGCCAGCTACAGTACCGAAAAGAACGATCAGGAAAAGATAGAAATTGAAGCTCTGAAAAAGTACAAAGAAAATAAAAAGCAGCGTGAAGCTAACGACAACCGCTGCCCCCAGCAGAAATCTCAAGCTAAACCCATCTCTCAATCTCTCAATCATGTATTAACCCACCATTTTAGAAATCAAAAACCCCCAGAGCTCTGCGGCCCTGAGGGTTTTTTGTCTAAGTGAATAAATTATTCATATCGGGACTAGTAGATCTCAATCTATTTGGTCTCCGGAAGTTTCTCCAGTTCCTCTGCCTGGTCGGATTCCGAGAGCATATAGTAACCAGTGCCCCGCTTCACGAATACCGACTGACCGAAGTCGGAAAGGATCATTCTGAGAAATGCCGCCTCTTTCTTACTGGTACCTTCCCAGGTGTACATATAAAGCGGCCGTCCAAGTGGCCAGCCCTGATCTTCAACGCTGTACGTATTGCCGTCATCCCAGACTACCTCAATTGCCGGATTGTCACTGCCAACAAAGTCTATGCCGGGGTAACCGATGGCGTTATCGGAATTGGTGATTGCCTGCTTGACCATCTGGTTCTGACCCTGCCTGATGTCTACGCCATCCAGATCAGTTACTTCCGCGCTCCCAAAGACGTTAACCCTGAACATCGTTTCCGTTCCGGAACCAACGGCTCGTCCTACCGCCTGTATTTCCTTATCGTAGT
>CAZNVA010000061.1:0-7772 GCA_964576335.1 uncultured Thermotogae bacterium
AACTTTGAATTTTCCCACCCTTTTAGCTACCATCATCCGATATGTCGTCACTAACGGAAAGAAACCCTGCAGTCTACTTGTTGTTAACGCTCGTGATATTTATCTGGGGGCTGAACTTTAGCCTCGTCAAATGGGCGGTTTCCGAGATCTCTCCGCTACCCTTTAACGTCGTTCGCTATACGCTGGCTTCCATAGTTATTCTCGTAATTTTGCTGCTGCGGAGGGGCTGGCGACCGATTCCTCTCGGCGACGGTTTAAAGTTTCTCGGTCTGGGAATTGTCGGCCACACGCTCTACCAGGTCCTGTTTATTAAAGGGATATCTCTAACCACTGCCGGAAACTCGTCTCTATTCATAGCGACTGCACCCATCTGGACGGGATTGCTCTCCGCGGTTCTGGGCAAGGACGAGCTGGGCAAGAGGGCCTGGCTCGGCACAGGGCTTGGTTTCGCCGGGGTCGTGCTCGTCACGCTTGGCGGTAGCGGCATAGATATATCGGGAGCCGGAACGGCCGGGGACGTGCTCACGCTGCTTGCCGCCGTTTCACTGGCGACTTATACGGTAATGTCCAAGGACCTGCTCGAGAAGTATTCACCCCTGCGACTGACCGCTGTTACCATGTCAATCGGGTCCGCAGGGCTCTGGTTATTTGCCGCCCGGGGAGTAGTGAAACAGAACTGGAGTGCTGTCCCGCTCAGGGCCTGGGGTGTACTTATCTATTCAGCCCTGCTGGCAGTGGTGCTGGGCTACCTGATCTGGTTTACCGCGGTCAGGACGGTGGGCCCTTCCAGAACCGCGATATTTAATAACATGACTCCGATTGTTGCCTTTACGATTGCATTTATTCTGCTTGGTGAACCGGTTGCTCCGCTACAGGTTGTCGGCGGAATAACCGTTCTGGGGGGAATTGGCTTGACCGTCAGGAACTGATGACTGCGTTTCTTGAATATTGTTTTCGAAAAAGGGAGGAAAGTTATGAGCGATAACGATTTTACCAAAAAAAATGCCGGCCTTGATTACGAGGGGATCGATGAAGTCGTGGCCAGGCTGGATATATCGCCCTATTACGATTCGGATTACAGTAACGAGTTTTTGCCACCCATCGACGTGGAGGGGGGCAACTCCAAAAAGAAGTGGAGTTTATCCGGTCGCCAGGGGGGATTTCGGGTCGAGCTTGCGGGGGAAGCCGTTGCGGAATTTTCCGAAGTCTCTCGTGGACTTCCCGACTGGCTGGATAGAGAAGATGAAAAGGACTGGTTGAACCTGGTCCACAGAACGGGTCGAGAATCGAAAGTATTCGGTCTGGGGGAGAGGACCGGCTACCTGGAGAAGAGCGGTCGTGACTACGAGATGTGGAACAGGGACCCGAACGGTTTTTATACTCACAACGAGGATCCGCTGTATTCTTCGACACCTTTTTACGTAGTTCACGGGGGAGCGGCCTCCGACCACGAATTCGTCGGTCTATACCTACATCAGTCGGAAAGAAGTGTTTTCAGGGTAAAAAACGGAAACCTGCAGGACGGAATTGGCATTGCCGTGGCCGCGCCGAAAGCAACCATTTATCTGCTGGCCGGTTCCAATCTAAAAGAAGTGGTGGAAAGTTATACGAAACTGACCGGTAAGCCGTTAATGCCGCCAAAATGGGCTATTGGTTACCATCATTCCAAATACGGGGTACCGAATAACGAGGAGGAGGCCGTCGAACTGGCGGAAAAGTTTCGCGAGAAGGAAGTTCCCTGTGACGCACTTTACTTTGATATCCAGCACATGGACGGTAAAAGGGATTATACCTGGGACGAAGAGCGGTTTCCCAATCCGGAGGAGACCCTGGAAAAACTGCACGAAATGAATTTTAAGACCGTAAACATCGTAGATCCCGGTATCAAGGAAGAGGAAGGCTACGATGTCTACGATTCCGGCAAGGACAAGGACGTCTACGTTAAGGACGAAGAGGGAGACGACTTCGCCGGCTCTGTCTGGCCGGGTTTCTGTGTCTTCCCCGATTTTATCCGGGAAGAGGTGCGCGACTGGTGGGCCGGCTGGAACCAGGATTTGCTGGAACAGGGTGTGGATGGAATCTGGAACGACATGAACGAGCCGGCAGTTTTCTTCGGAAAAAAGCAACTGGAGCGTATGGCCGAAAGCATTGACGATGGGTTTAACGGCAGTGACAGCATTGACTACCAGTTCAAGTACGATCTGAGAAACATGAGTGACCGGGCATCAGAAGAGATGGTCCACAGGGACCAAAAAAACAACCATGTTGATCACGGCAAAATTCATAACCTTTACGGCCTTTACGAAGCCAAGGCAACCAGAAAGGGGTTTATGGAGTCAAGGCCTGGTGATAGGCCCTTCATCCTTACGAGAGCGGGGTTTTCAGGGATCCAGAAATACGCTGCAAAGTGGACCGGTGACAACTCTTCGACCTGGGAACACATGAAGATGTCGGTTCAGATGGTTCTCAACCTCGGCCTGGCGGGAATCCCATTCGTCGGTCCAGATGTAGGTGGTTTTGACGGTGACGTCGAGGCGGAACTATTAACTAGATGGATACAGCTTGGTTCCGTGTTCCCCTTCTTCCGTAACCATTCCAGTCTGGATACGGTCTCCCAGGAGCCCTGGTCTTTTGGAGATAAGTACGAGGAGATCAACCGGAAGTTTATTTCGTTCCGCTACCGCCTGCTTCCCTTCCTCTATACCCAGTTCTACAGGTCTCATGTTTCAGGTTTGCCGATTGCAAGACCCCTCTTCATGGAATTCCCGGAAGACGACCAAAGCTACGAGGTTAGCGATCAGTTTATGGTTGGCGAAGCGATGCTTGTGGCTCCGGTGCTGGAAAGAGGCGAGGATAGACGTTTGTTGTACTTGCCTTACGGCGAGGCCGGAGAAGAGCTTGCCTGGAAGGACTGGTGGACAGGAGATTATTACGAAAGCGGTTACCACGTTTTCGAGGCTCCTCTGAATACCATGCCGGTCTTTCTCCGTCCGGGTCACGGAGTTCCTCTTACCGAAGCGGTTCAGCATACCGGAAACCTTCCGGACGTACTGAAACTCTACGCCAATACCGGGAGGGAGGATGACCTCGAAGTTGAGATTCCAGTTTATCACGACGATGGGAAGACGGAGACGCACAGGGACGGCGAGTACTTTCTCGGCAAGTACCTGATAAATCGACCAGAGGGTGACGGTAAGCCCGAACTGGAAGTCGAACACGACCGCTACGAGCCTTTCTGGAAAGAGGTCGAATTATTGGACTGACCTGGCTTTATTCTAGTTCCTTCTCGGCGGCAGCGATTGCTTTCCGGTAGATTTCCTTAGTGGAAAGACCCGAGTTTTCTGCGAGCTTCCGGCAATCCTCGAACTCCGGCGAGTAATTTACCGGACTGCCGTCGAGGAAACCCACCTTGATGTCTACTTTGCCCACTTCCGTATGAACTGTTGCGAAGCTCCTTTCCAGCCTGGTTCTGTCGACCAGTTGCTTTCGGATCCCGAGCGTGGTGGTATTCCGGAAAACTATTTCCTCGAGTTTTTGCTCGTCCGCCGGGTCGGCGATTACGGTCAATTTAACGCCCGGGCGATTCTTTTTCATCTGGACTGCTTCTTTGTAAACATCCAGTGCTCCGGCTTCCAGCAGTTTGCTCTCGACCACCGAGAACAGTTCCGGATTCATGTCATCCAGGTTAGTCTCCAAAACAAGAGCCCGATCGCCATATCCGGGCCGGGGAGTTTCTTTCGTTCCCAGCGTCGCCCTGAGGAAGTTGCCTTCCCCCTCGAGTTCCCTGGAACCCAGTCCGTAGCCGATTTTTTCAAATTTCATCTCCGGCCTTTCGTATTCGTCGACGAAACTGGCCAGGATCAATGCACCGGTGGGTGTGGTCAACTCCGCTTTGGTACCGCCGGAATAAGTGGGGACACCTGCTTTACGAAGCAATTCGGCCGTCGCGGGTGCGGGAACGGGAAGTTCACCGTGAGCGGTACTGACGGTTCCTCCTCCAAGATTAACGGGAGCGGAATATACAATGCCGGGGTTTAACTTCCAAACTGCGGCTGTGGCTCCGACGATATCGGCGATTGAGTCGACTGCTCCTACTTCGTGAAAGTGTACCTCGCTTTTGCTTGACCCGTGAATACCGGCTTCAACTTCCGCAAGCAGGTTAAACATATCCACGCTTTTCGATTTTACCTCTTTGGGAAGGTCGGAATCGGTAATCATGGAGGTTATTTCTTCTAGATGGCGATGAGCACTACCTTTCTCTCCTTCTACCCGGAACCTCCTGCCGGTTATGCCGGACCTCGTTTCCTCCCACGACTCTACCGTCGTGCCCTCCGGCAGGACTTCCTCTATGGTGTCCAGCAGCCAGGAGCCCTCAACGCCCAGGTCCAATATACTCCCAAGAAACATGTCGCCGCTGATGCCTGAAGTCGGCTCCAGAAAAAGTACGCTTTTCGATTCGGTCGAGTTCATGTTGTCAGTCGCAGTTACCCTTGATCTTATTGACCGTAGCGGCGGCGAAATAACCGGCGCCATAGCCGTCGCCGATATTGACGACCGTCACCCCCGGCGAACACGTATTGAGCATGGTCAACAATGCCGCTATACCGTTCAGGTTAGCCCCATAACCAACTTCAGTAGGAACCGCGACTATCGGCGTGTCTACCAGACCTGAAACGACGCTCGGCAGAGCACCTTCCATTCCGGCAACAACGACTGCTATGTCCGCTTCCGCTATCCTCTCGCGATAGCTGATTACTCTGTGCAAACCGGAGACGCCGACGTCGAATATCGTGTCGACAGCGACCCCCATGGATCGCGCCGTTATCTCGCTCTTCCTTGCCACCGGTATGTCCGTGGTGCCAGCGGTAATGACAGCTACTTTCCCTTTCTTCTCGGAGGGAAACTCTCCGAGGTAAGCCAGGCTGGATTCCGGATAGATCTTTGCTTCGGGATATTTTTCTTCTATCTTCTCAAGAACGTCGGGATCGACCCTTGTCGCCAGAACGTGGTCCTCTGGATACATCTCCTCCAGTATCTCAAGTACCTGTTCCTCAGTCTTGCCTTCACAGTATACTGCCTCGGGGGCGCCCCGTCTCAGGTCCCGGTGCGTATCGACCTTGGCGTGTCCCAGGTCCTTAAAGGGCAAGCCCTCCAGCTCTTCTAAAACGTTATCCACGGAAGTTTCTCCGTCTTCCAGCGATTCGAGTAAATCTCTCAGCTTTTCTGTGTTCAACTAATCCTCCGGGTAATTATTGGTTTTCAAAGTTTATTTATTTTTCGGATTCCAGCAGGCTACCAGTTCTGTAGCCGGCCAGGTCGAGCGTTACGTACTTGTAACCGAGATTTTTTAACCTATCAACGATTTCGTCCCGCCGATTAACTGCAGTTTGGAGGTCCCCCTGGCGCAGTTCCAGACGAGCTATTTCTTCGTGATCCCGCACCCTGAAACCCTTAAACCCGATATCGTAGAGGAACGATTCGGCGTTACTTACCCGATTCAATTTCTCCCTGGTTATCTCCACGCCAAAAGGTATCCGCGTTGCCAGACAGGTATTCGACGGTTTACTCCAATCGGGCAACTCCAGTTTTTTACCGTAGCTCCTGATTTCCTCCTTCTCCAGACCGGTTTCTTCCAGTGGTTTTTTGACATCGAGCTCCTTTCCGGCCCGTCGACCGGGTCTGTCTTCCTCCTGGTCGTCGACGATTCCCCCGGTCGCTATTTCGTTTAACCCCTCGTCTTCCGCCACTTGCAGCAGTGATTGGAAGAGGTCGCGCTTGCAGTGATAGCATCGATCCTCCGGGTTGCGGCGGAATTCTTCCTCGTCCAGTAAATTCCTTTCCAGTGTTTGCCAGGGGGCGTCAATAGTTTCTACAAAGCTTTCCGCGTCCTCCAGCTCCTTTTTCGGCTGGATTTTTCCGGCGGCAGTGACGGCAAGCACGTTCTCTCGCCCGAGGAAATCCAGCGAGGCCTTGAGGAGAAACCCGCTATCTATTCCCCCGGAGAAGGCGACAAGTACCGAGCCGTACCCGGTGAGAACCGTCTTGAGACGAGCGATCTTGCTGTCTTTGCTGAATTGTTCCAGGGATCCCGGCATTATTCTTCGTAATGGTTGTAGCTAAAGATGGCTTCCAGGGGTTTCCTCTGCTTTTTCCCTTTTTCCAGCTCGTGAGTTGGATACCCCAGCGGCATTAGGGCAATTACTTTATGTTCTTTCGGCAGGTTTAAGATCTCTTTCGTTTTTTTCTGGTCAAAGGCACCGATCCAGCAGGTACCGAGACCTTCTTCCGCTGCTCGCAGGGTCAAGTGGTCGAGTGCGATCGAGAGGTCGACCGTACCGGGCCTGACTTCACAGGTCATCTCTTTGTCCGGCTCGGTGGCAACCCCGGCAATTACCACCGGAGCTTCTCTGACGAACTCCTGTCGTTTTGCTGCGGAATATAGTTTCTCCCTGATGGCGTGGTCATCCACCACCAGAAATTTCCAGTCCTGACGGTTACTTGCGGACGGGGCCATGCGGACGGACTCCAGCAATTCTTCAATTTTCGACCGGGAAACCTTACGGTCTTTGAATGATCTTACGGACCTTCTTTTTTGAATTGCCTCTTTTACGTCCAAGATGGATCACCCCCGAAACCATCGTTAAAAACAGCGGCAAGAAAACTTATTAAATTCCATCCCGCCTCTTTAAGGTAGGGAAAGGTTAAGAAAAAAACTTCGTCCGTTCCACTTCGGGAATTCAATGATAACGCCTTGATGTTTGTTGGCTATATTGATTTACTTATGCAACTGATTCTTTCTATTAACTTGGTTATTGTCGGTTTTTCTATTATAAATTTTAATCCAGAAGGGTTGAAGGTTGCCTGTTAATTTATCATGAGCTATCACTCTGTCCAACCGCTACTCTTTGAAGTTTCGGGAGGTTGAGAGGTAGAATGAAAAGAACCGTCGCGGGAACCGTTTTTTTGATGGTGTTCATCTCCGTTTTGGTCTCGGGAGCGGGGATCGAGGTCCAGGTTAAAAATTTGGATTCCGAAAAAGGGCAAGTGATCATAGGCCTATACGACGCGGGAGAAAAATTCCCCGAAACAGGGAGAGAGAGGAAAGGCTTGATTCTTGATCTAAGTTCAGCAAAGCCAAAAGGTACTTTTTCGTCGCTCCCTCCCGGCAATTATGCAGTATCTTTGTTTCATGACGTAAATGGAAACGGAAAACTTGATAAGAACTTCATGGGAATCCCGACGGAAGGTTACGGTTTTTCGAAAAACGCTTATAACTGGTACGGTGGTGCTCCCGGATTCGAACAGGCAAGCTTTGAACTAGAAGAGGGTGAGGTAATTAGTCTGGATATTAATGTCAGGAGTTGGCCCCCGGTTTAAGCTGATCTAAAGCGAATCGGGCTGATGTAATTAGAGTGTATAAAGGCTGTGAATATATTTTAAATTAACCCGGGTGATACGAGTGAAGTACAGAGAATTTGGAGAGCTTGACTGGCAACCCTCCGCTTTAGGTTTTGGGACGATGAGGTTGCCGATCGTTGGTGATGACAGAGGTGAAATTGACGAGGATAAGGCAAAGAGGATGGTAAGGTACGCCATAGACGAAGGCGTAAACTACGTGGACACGGCCTGGCCATACCACGATAGCTACAGCGAGGAATTTACGGGAAAAGTACTATCTGACGGTTATCGTGATAAAGTGAAGCTCGCCACAAAACTACCTTCCTGGCTCATCGAGGAACCCTCCGACATGGACGAGTACCTGGAGAAGCAGC
>CAZNVA010000062.1:0-7687 GCA_964576335.1 uncultured Thermotogae bacterium
CACGCGAGTCGGAAATTTCTCGGTTCGGGAAAGCCCGGAGGTCGAGAATAAGTCCAACGAAAGGGTGGAAACGTGTTCGCTCGGCTCGCTGTTCAGCTTTGACTGAAAAGGATTTTTCTGACGGAGAGTAAAAGCTTTAGTTTTTAAGGACGACCAAATTTATATCTAAAAGAGTATAGTTATTCTTGAAATATTTGGGTAGCAGAAAGATTAGCTTAATCACACAAAACAGGAGGAAACGATGAACGAAACAGAACTAACCGGAAAAGCCCACAAATTCGGCGACGACATAAACACGGACTACATAATTCCCGGAAAGTACCTGATGAAGATAACAGACGACGACAAACTGGCCGAGCACGCCATGGAAGGAGTGGACCCCGACTTCAGGGACAAGGCCGACCCGGGAGATTTCATAGTTGCCGGTAACAACTTCGGCTCCGGCTCGTCCCGGGAAGAGGCACCGACGGTAATCAAACACGCGGACGTCAGCGCCGTCCTCGCCAAGTCATTCGCGCGAATTTTCTACCGGAACGCGGTAAACATCGGCTTGCCGATCATAGAGTGCGATACGGACGAAATAGACCAGGGCGACGAACTGTACGTCAACCTGGAGGAAGGCGTGCTCAAGGACGTCGACAAGGATAAGGAAATCGAGATATCGCCCCTGCCTCCGGAAATGAGCAAGATTCTGGAGGACGGCGGTCTGGTGGCGCACCTGGACAAGCATGGAACCTTTAACCTCTAACCGATGGCAAGCGAAACAGTTTCCTTCATAACGGGAGACGGAATTGGTCCGGAGATCAGTCGAGCCGTCCGCAGAATAATTGACGCTTCCTCCGGTGAGATAGAGTGGGAGATAATCGAGACGAACCCGAAAGAGGAACCCGGCGAAGAGATAGTCGAACGGATGGTCGAATCCGTCCGGAAGAACTCCGTCGGAATCAAGGGCCCGATAACGACACCGATCGGCTCCGGTTACAGCAGTCTTACGGTAGCCACGCGGAAGAAGCTCAATCTCTACGCGAACGTGAGACCGGTGACCAAACTGCCTGGACTCGGTCCCGACCTCCAGAAGGAAGTCGATCTGGTGACCGTGAGGGAGAACACCGAGGGACTTTACAGCGGGATCGAACATACCGTAAAGAACGAGTACGCCGAGTCAGTCAAACTCACCACCGCTGAGGGTTCGAGTCGCGTCGCCCGGTTTGCCTTCGAGTACGCCAAGAACGAGGGCAGGAGCAAGGTTACCGCCGTCCACAAAGCCAACATCCTAAAACAGTCCGACGGGCTATTTCTGGATTGTGCCCGAGAGGTCGCGGAGGATTACCCGAGGATCGAGTTCGACGAGAAAATAGTCGATAACATGGCGATGCAGCTCCTGCTCCGGCCGGAGGACTTCGACGTCCTGCTCGCGCCCAACCTCTACGGTGACATTTTGTCGGACCTATCCGCCGGATTGATCGGAGGTCTTGGCGTTGCACCCGGAGGTAATTTCGGTGACGACCGGGTGATATTTGAGGCCGTCCACGGCTCCGCTCCTGACATAGCGGGCCAGAACGTAGCTAACCCGCTCGGGCTGCTGCGTTCGGCAATAATGATGCTGGAGTACCTGGATCAGGACGAAGCGGCCAGGGAAATCGACTCGGCAATCAGAGAAATTCTTTCCGGCGGAAACGCACTCACGCCCGACCTGGGAGGCAATGCAAGCACGACCGAATTGACCGACGCAGTTATCAGCCACCTTTGACCATGGAAACACGGGACCTGTTAAAGCGGATGGTGGAAATTTACAGCCCGTCCGGAGATGAATTCAAACTCGTCGACTTTCTCGGACCGAAGATGGATGAGCTAGGATACAGTACGACACGGGACGAAACCGGTAACCTGATCGGCCGTACCGGCCACGGCGACGTTACAGTCTTGCTGGTCGGCCACCTGGATACCGTGGAAGGCGAGATACCCGTCCGGGTCGAGGACGGGGTACTTCACGGCAGGGGCTCGGTCGACGCCAAGGCCCCGCTGGCCAGTTTTATCGGAGCGGGGAGTGAGCTCGCTGGCTCGGAGAGTCTGGAACTGATCGTCGCCGGGGTCGTCGAGGAGGAAACGAGCTCGAAGGGTGCTTACGCTCTGGTGGACGAAGTAGAGCCGGATTACGTTGTCGTGGGCGAGCCAAGCCGCTGGAACGGGGTAACACTCGGTTACAGGGGGTCAACCCGAATTACCTACTCGCTGACGGTCCCAAAGACGCACCGCGGGGAGGGGTCCGCCCTCCCGGCCGAGGAAGCGGTAAAGTTCTACGAGGACCTGAGCGGTCTGGTTAAGGACGATTCCACTGGCTTCAACAGTACTGACGTTAGATTAACCGATTTCAACACGGAGGATAAGCCCTTTGAGGACGCGACCAAAATGAAGCTTGACATAAGAACGAGCCCGGGGTTTGAATACGAAGAACTGGATCAGTTTATCGAGGAAAACGCCGGTGAAGCTTCCGTGGCAAGGACCCGCGGAATCCCTCCGGTGAAATCCTCCAAGCGCAACAAGCTCGTCAGCGCGTTTCTTTCCGGGATCAGGGGGCAGGGAGGAGAGCCGAAGTTTAAGTTAAAGACCGGTACCGCCGACATGAACATATTTTCGGAGCACTGGGACGTTCCGATAGTGGCTTACGGCCCGGGGGATTCTTCCCTCGACCATACGCCGGAGGAACACCTGGAGCTGGAGGAACTGGACCGGGCCGAAGAGGTCTTAGTTAACACTTTAGGAGTTCTGGAAGGCGCGGGGGCGTGATAAGAGATGGGAGGATCCATGCAATTACTTGACACCACTTTGAGAGAAGGCGAACAGACGCCCGGCGTATCCTTCACGATCGAGGAAAAGAAGGAAATCGCCAGGTTGATGGACGAATTCGGGATCGACATTATCGAGCTGGGACACCCGGTGGTCTCCGAGGACATAGAACGAGCCTGCCGTGTGATAGCCGGCGACGGACTGGAAGCAGATACCATGGCCCACTCCAGAGCGATGAAGGAGGACATTGAGGCCGCCAGGGACGTAGGAGTCAGCTGGGTCGGGATATTTCTCGGTACTTCCCAGCTCAGCCTGGAACACAAACTCCATACGGATAGAGCCGGAGCGCTGGAAAAGATCAGGGAATCGGTAGCTTACGCCAAAGAGCTGGGGCTCAAGGTCCGCTTCACTCCCGAAGACGCAACCAGAACCGAGGCGGGTTATCTCGAAGAGGCAGTTGTCGCCGCCGAAGAGGCCGGGGCGGACAGAATCAGCATAGCCGACACCGTCGGAACTGCAACGCCCTCCTCCTACGGCGAGCTAATCGCAAGGACGACCGAGCTAGTCGACGCACCGGTGCACACGCACTGTCATAACGACTACGGTATGGCGGTTGCGAACTCACTGGCCGGTTACGAATCCGGTGCATACTTAATTGACGTCACGGTAAACGGTCTGGGCGAGCGCACCGGCATCGCCCCGCTGTCCCCGACAGTCGTTGCCCTGCAGCGCCTTTACGGCGTGGAAAAGGACTGGAAGCTCGAAATCCTGCCGGAAATCTCGCATGCCGTGGAGAAGGCATCCGGTCTTTTCAACTCGGAGCTCGATCCGATAGTCGGCCAGTACGCCTTTGCTCACAAATCCGGCCTTCATACTAAAGCAGTACTTGAGGATCCGAAGACCTACGAGGCAATCCCACCGGAGATAGTCCACAAGCAGCGAGAGATCATTATCGACAAGTACGCCGGGAAAGCAGCGGTAAAGGACAGGTTGAGCGAAATGGGTGTCGAACCCGCGGAAGAGGAGCTCGAGGAAATCGTTTCCCGGGTCAAGGAGTCGGCAAGCGACGGCAAGACCAGGTTCAACGATATCGACCTGCTGGAGATAGCGGACAGGGTACTGGACCTCGAGGTTAAAAGCAGGATTCCGGCAGGTGTGGAGGCCCTGGTCTCCTTTGCCCTGAACAGTACCTCCTATACCACCAGAGCCACGAGGAAGATCGCGGCGTTCGACGAAGTGGATACGGTATTCGAGTTGACCGGGGACCACGACATTCAGGCCCACCTGGAATCCAGTTCGGTGCAGCAACTAAACGACCTGATCGAGGAGTTCCGCAACATGGACGAAGTCCAGACCACGGAGACAAGCCTGGTTTTGAAGGGTTACGAAAAAGAAGACAACCAAGAATAAGGAGGAACAATGGCCAAGATTTACCTGAACGGCGAGTTCGTACCGAAAGAAGAGGCAAAGATTAGCGTATTTGATCACGGTTTTCTTTACGGTGACGGGATCTTTGAAGGGATCAGAGCCTACGACGGTTACGTCTTTAAGCTGGAAGAACACCTGGACCGCTTCTACCGGAGTGCCCGGGCGATAAACCTTGACCCTCCGCTGGGACGCGAGGAGATGACGGAAGCAATTCTGGAGACGCTCAGGGTCAATGGCTTCGACGAGGCTTACATTAGACCGATCGTCACCCGGGGAGCGGGCTCACTCGGCATAGACACCGAATCCTGCTCCGACCCCTCGGTCATCATCATCACGAAGGAATGGGAAGCACTTTACGGCCCGGAACTGTACGAGGAAGGACTCAACTTGCTGACGACTACCATCCGAAACCAGCCCAAACAGGGCCTGCCACCCACAGTAAAACACCTGAATTACCTGACCAACGTCCTGGCACTGATGCAGGCGGACAACTGGGGTGCGGACGAGGCACTGATGCTTGACACCAACGGTAACGTCTCCGAGGGGAGCGCGGACAACGTATTCGTTTACAGAAAAGGGGCCGTTTACACGCCGCCGGTGATTAACAACCTGCCGGGAATAACCAGGAACGTCGTAATCGATATCCTGCAGGACCTCGGTTACGAGGTGAAGGAACAAAACCTCGGGCTGGCGGAAGTAATGACTGCCGACGAAGTATTCCTGTCCGGAACGGCAGCGGAAGTTGCTCCCGTATCGGAAATAGACGGTCGGAAGATAGGTGACGGTAAACCCGGAGAGATAACGCTCGAGGTAAAGGAAGAATTCGGGAAGATTACTGGAATAGAGGAGACCGGAACGAAGATTTAGAGACGAGTTTTATCCGAAAAGGGAACGGTTAAACCGTTCCCTTTTCATCAATTCGGAAATATCTTCTTAACTCATGCCGCGTGGCCGGAGATTTCCGTCTTTTCACTCAACAAACCGTAGATGTAACCGTCCCTGAGTGCTTCCCAGCTCGCCTCGATTACGTCTTCGGAGACGCCGATCGTGTTCCAGGTCTTTTCACCGTCCGTCATCTCTATCATCACCCGGGGCACGGCTGCCGTCCCCCTGTAGCTTTCCAGAATTCTTACCTTGTAATTGGTCAGTTTCATGTCCTCTATCGAATGGTAGAAGCTGTTCAGGCAGCGGTGAAAGGCATTGTCCAGCGCGTCCACCGGTCCGTGGCCGCGTTCTATAGCGTCGCGAACTTCCCCGTCGACCCGCAGTTTTACGCTCGCCTTCGCCGTCGGGTCCTCCCCGTCGACCCGATTCGTCAGAATTTCGTACTCCAGCACCTCGAAGAATTGCTCGAGCTCGCCCTGAACTCGCTTTGCAAGCAGGGCAAAGGAGGCATCCGCGTTTTCGAACTGATAACCGTCCTCTTCGAGCTTCTTGATGTTGTCGAGGACTTCCTTGTGGGCGTCGCCGTCCCCGTCCAGGTCGACTCCAACGTTTTTTAGCTTCCTTTCGACCGTGCTGCCGCCGGAGAGTTCGGAGACCAGGAAGCGACGTTCGTTACCTACCTCTTCCGGATCGATGTGCTCAAAGGTCTTCGGGTGTTTGAGCACTGCATCGACGTGTAATCCGGCTTTATGACTGAAGGCGTTTACGCCGACGTAGGGCGTTCTCCTTTCCGGTGACTTGTTCGCCAGCTCCGAAACGAAGCGGGAGACGGAGGTAAGGTCCTCCAGACTCTCCCGGGAACGGAGGCACCCCCTGTCCTTCTTCAGAACCAGGTTCGGGATTACCTCGCAGAGGTTCGCGTTTCCGACCCGCTCGCCGTAACCGTTCATCGTTCCCTGGACCGTCCTGACGCCCTCCTCAACGGCTGCTACTGAATTAGCAGTAGCGACGCCGGAATCGTCGTGGGCATGTATTGACAGCGGGAGTTCAATGACCTCCTTCACCTTTTCCACGACCCGACGGACCTCCGAAGGCATCGTACCGCCGTTGGTATCGCAGAGGCAGATTCTATCCGCACCCGCCGCGGCCGCGGCCTTGAGCGTCTTCAGAGCGTACTCGGAATCGCTTTTGAAACCGTCAAAGAAGTGTTCCGCGTCGTAGAGGACCTCACGGCCGTTTTCTTTCAGGTAAGAAGCGGAGTCCCGGATCATTGCCAGGTTTTCCTCCGGCGTCACCCCGAGGACCTCGTCCACGTGAAAGCGCCAGCTCTTCCCAACGATCCCGGTAACAGGAGCACCGGAATCCAGCAGTCCAAGCAGGCTCCTGTCGTTTCCGGGTTCGGTCCCGGGCCGGCGCGTACTGCTCAGTGCGACCAGCCTGGCGTTTTCCAGGTCCTCCTGGCCAAATTTCTGGAAGAACTTCGTGTCCTTCGGGTTGCTCGGCACCCAGCCCGCTTCTATGAAGTCCACCCCGAGTCCGTCAAGGCGCCGTGCTACCTTGATTTTATCTTCGAGGGAAAAACTAATATCCCGACCCTGAGAGCCGTCCCGCAAGGTCGTATCGAAGATTAAAACTTTATCGCTTTCCATGACCGTCACACCCTATCCAAAACAGCCCGTGCCATTTCAGTCGTCGTCAGGTCCCCGCCGAGGTCGGGGGTGGTCTCTCCGGCGGCCAGAGTCGTTTCGACGGCGTTTTCCAGCTTTTTGCCGTAGTCTTCCGCACCGAGAAAGTTCAGCATGTAGCTACCGGAAAGAATAGCCGCCGTCGGGTTGACCTTACCTTCTCCCGCTATGTCCGGTGCCGTACCGTGAACGGGTTCGAAAAGGCCGTGTTCGTCACCGATGTTGGCGGATGGGGATAAACCAAGACCGCCGATCAGCCCCGCCGCCAGGTCCGATAAGATGTCACCGAACAGGTTGGTCGTCAGCACGACTTCAAACCTCTCCGGGTTCTTGACCATGTAAAGTGCGGCTGCATCTACCAGAACATCCTCGTATTCTACGTCAAAACCCTGCGCGACCTCGTCAGCAGCTTCGAGAAATTGATTACCAGTTACGGGCAGGACGTTGTTCTTGTGAATTGCACTTACCAGCGACCTGTCTTCGGATTCGGCGTAATCGAAAGCAAATTCTGCTATTCTCTTGCTAGCGGATTCCGTAATCACCCGCGTCGCCGTGGTTACCCCCGGGGCTATTCTGTTCTCAATTCCCGCGTAGAGGCATTCCGTGTTCTCGCGGACGATGACCATGTCAGTGGCCGGGTCGACGCACTCGACTCCGGAGTAGGCCTTCACCGGCCTGAGATTTACGAAGGTATCGAGCTCCTGCCGCAAGCGGATAACTACATCGGCGGCCGTTTCGCCAACGGCACCGAGCAACACGGCGTCAGCTTCGCGGGCACCCTCTAGGGTCTCTTCCGGAAGCGGCGTTCCTCGATTTTCTTTTACCCGATCCCCGGCGGAAAGCTCGTTGAATTCGAGATCAACCGGAAGTTCTTCCAGAACCTCGACCGTCGCACCAACTAC
>CAZNVA010000063.1:0-7530 GCA_964576335.1 uncultured Thermotogae bacterium
GAAGCACCCGTATCAACCGCGGTCGTAACCAGCTTTTTAGTAACAGTATTGCCTTCGAAAGTCGTCAGCTCTTTCAATTCCATTTTCTTCATCAGCTGGCCTTCAGAATTGAAGTTCTCAGAACGGAGCAGGACCCAGTTATCCTTACCAATCCAGACCGTCTGTTTCGGGTACTGGGGGTCGGCTCCTTCCTTTGGCGTTAGATTCAGCTTGTAAGCGGGTACCGATTGCTCCCCGACCTGGACCGTTGTTTCTTCCGCGATTTCTGCGTTATAGTCGTCACTCATCGTCCGGCTACCGATTTCTTCGTAGGACAGGGTACTGTTGGCGAAGCTACCCTCCTGTTTGGAGGTCGAAAGCTCCTTGGCCTGGCCGAGAGCTGAGAGAAAAAGCCACATGTTCGTTTCGCCAGCTTCCGTTTCCCGGGTCAGAAATATCGAACCTCTGACGAATTCCGGCTCCAGGTAGTAGATCAGGGTCAGGTTCGGCTCGCCACTCTTCTTTCGTGCCAGCGCCCCGAACTTATAACTGGATTCAGTACCGTCCGCGTTCTCGTTCTGGAAATCGATGATCGAAAGCATTTCGCCGCCGGTAACCATCTCGCTTTTTTCATCCATCTTTTTCAGTATCTCGTTACCGGTCAGGTCGTCAGCGGAAAAACTGACTGCTCCAAACGCCAACAGCAAGGACGTCAATAGAAATACTGAAACAATTAACTTCTTACTATATTTAGACACCATAAAAATCACCTCGTTATGGTTTTATTTCATTCTTGTCTTTCAAACTTGAACTCCAAATTACCTTACTTCTAATCCTCAAGCAGTTTCGGTCGGAAGAGGAAAAGGACCGCGGGTATCACGGTAAACGTACTCACCATGCTAACCACCATCGCCATCGCCAGGAGAAAGCCGACAGTGGTAATGGAGCTAAACGTCGATAGTCCAATTACCGCGAAACCAAAGGCAAGTGCCATCGCGTTGGCAAAAATACCCTTACCCGAAGTCCTTAGCACAGTGGAGAATATCTCCAGGTTATCCTTCTCCTCCTCGTACTCCTCCTGGAAACGTTCCAGCAAGTGGATCGCGTAATCTATTCCAATTCCTATCATGATCGAACTAACTATCAGGTTGACCAAATTAAGCGGGATGCCGGCAAAACCCATTATGCCAAAGTTGATCGCCACTGCCGACACCAGCGGCACCAGACTGATCAAACCGGCCGAGAACGACTTCATAATTAACCCAACGATCAATCCAGCCACGACTATAGTGGTCCCCAGACTTATTATCTGACTGGATACGACCTTGTCGGACATCTCCTGCTGGACTTTCGTGGTTCCGACCATCCGCGCATTCATGGAAGGAAAGTTTTCGTCTAGATAATTGCTGACCGACTTTACCAACTCGTTTATCTCCGAGCTAGTCGATTGGGGGTAGAGGCCAGTAATTTCACCGGCCGAGTAGTCGCCGAGGGCCAGCCTGCCCATGCTTCCACCCTGAAAGCTGAATAGAAGTAACAGTTGAGAAATCAACTGCTGGTTGTCCGGCACCCTGTAGTAGTCAGGGTTACCACCGTGGAATTTTTGGTTAAGCTCCTTGACTATATTTACGATGGATGCGGTCTTATTTATCCCCAGGCCATCCTTGTTCTTTAACCATTCCTGAAATTCGTTCATTTTCTCCAAAACTTCCGGTTCCTTCAGTCCATTTTTTCTGCCAGTATCTATTTCAACGAGCAACTGCTGGGAGCCCGCGAAATTCTCGTCCATGGAATTCATTCCCGCGGTCATTTTACTATCCTTACCGATAATTGCGGTATAAGAAGTATTTACCTGCAGGGTCAGGGCTCCGCCAATAAATACCAGCAAAAGCACGATAAAGATTCCGACGACTAACTTGTTCCGTTCCGCCACGAAACGGCTAAAGGAGCTGGTGACTCGATCAGTTAGGGGGGTCAAAAACGCCAGGAATCCGGGCACCTCCTTCTTCTCCTGGAAAGGAAGAAGTGAAAGTACGGCAGGTACGAGCGTCAGGGAGAGGAGAACGGCCACCATCACACCAACCGCAGCAAAGATACCGAACTGCCGTTGCGGAATAAGAAAAGCACTTATGAGAGAAAGAAAACCCGCAGCAGTTGTCAAACCGGTCATCGTGACCGGTGAATACATGGATTTTATCGTCTTGACGATGGTTTCTTTCTCTGTGAGCCCCTTTTCAGCCCATTCGTAATAAGAATTTAACACGTGTATAGAATAGGCACTTCCTACCGCCGCCAGTATAACCGGGAGAATAAAAGATACCATCGTAAACGGAATACCCGTAAGTGCCATCAAGCCTACTGTCCAGGTAATGCTCAAAGCTACGACCAGCAACGGCAACAAAACGCCCCGGGGGCTTCTGAAGGTTACGTAGAGGACGATAATTATCGCGAGGAAAACGAGCGGCAGCAGCACCATTAAGTCGTTCGTTATCGCCTCGGAGAAGGCGGAGTTAAAGTAAGGTTGCCCGGCAATTTCTACTTCTTCGGGCCCATCGTACCTATCGACTACATTGCGTACCTGAGTACCCGCTTCTTTTATGTTTGCCCCGGCTTTTAGTTCCACTGAAAGCGCTGCCGCGTCACCGGATCCGGAAACGACTCGATCCTCCAGGAGCTTGCTTCCGAGCAATTTTTCCCTGTAGGCCTCCATTTCCGATTGGCTGGCTGGAACTTTTCCCCCGGGCGCAGCCGGACCGACCTCGATGCTGTCTTCCTTGCCAACTATGATCTGTGAGTTCAACGGGCCTTCCACGCTTTTAACGCCCCCGATTCCGGAGATATCCTCCCTCAGCCCTTTAATCCTCTCGAGTACGCCCTCTTCAAATATGCTGCCCTCGGGTTTGATGCTTAGCTGGAGCATGCTGGCGGATCCGTACTTCTCTTCCGCCTCGTTTACTGCCTTGATAGCTTCATTTTCCGAGGATAGGTACTCCCGGAAATCCGTCACCATATCTATTCCGGGTATAAATATCCCGAAGGCGACCGTAATTACCAGGGTAACCGCGATTACCTTCCAGGGATTATCCGCTACCCAGCGGCCGGCTGAATTCATCTAAGCACCCCCTCCCTCAGGAAGAGAGTGGAAAAGTAAGCCGGAATTACGTCGTCATTGACACCCACGGCATTTACTTTACCGGAAAACGCTTTTTCTATACCTTCCTTTAGCTGTTTCATCATTCCCATCATTTCCGCCCTCATCTCCAGCGGTATAGCGGAGTAGGGACGGGTTACAATCCAGACCTGTTTGATTTTTCCGGTTTCTATCGTGCTCGGAACGATGATGACGGCATCGACCTTGAGGTCCTCAGAATCCTTGAGAGGATTGGCAGTGGGGTGGTCCGTTTTAACCATCCTGGTCAGGACCTCTACGTCCGACCTGCTTTTGATCGCACCGACAAAACCCTGAACCCGCATTGAAGTCTCCATCGATTCCGTTTCGTCAACTATCAGCAACTTCGATCCCGCTGCTTCGTTTCCGGCACCGGATACAGCTGTAAACCCGACGAGTAAAGCCAAAACTGTTAGAATCGCCACGTATTTTTGTTTCAATTTGATCACTCCTGGTGATTATTTCTCCTTTTTCAAACCGTTCCAGAAGAACTCGGCCAGCTCTTCTGGAGCCAGCTTAAAAACTTCTTCTTCATCCTTCTCGTCCATCAGTATGCCGGAGGCAATCGTGGACTCCACGGAACCAAACAGTGCAGCTGCAATAATTTTCGGATTACAGGGGCGAATCTGCTCCTTTTCGAGCGCTTCTTCAATTAGCTGCTCGATGTAGTAGATTACTTCGCTGTAACTTTCATTTAACCTTCTTCCCAGTTTGCTGCCCGGCTTGAAACGTTCCTGGATAATTACCCGCATTAGTTCCTTGTGGTTGGAGAGCCGGGAAAAGTGTCTTTTGAGGATTTTCTTTATCTGATCTATCAGTGGCAAATCCCTCTCCGATAGCTCCTGATAAAAATCCTTTCGGTCGGAGAATTCCTTGGAAAAGATGTCAACCAAAATTTCTTGCTTGCTTTCGAAGTAGTTGTAAATAGTCCCCACCGATATATCCGCTTCCTCGGCTACGTCCTTCGGTCGCGTCTGAAAATACCCCTTGCGAGAGATAACTCTCGTCGCGGCTTCTCTGATTATCGCTTTTTTGTTCTTTTCGCCCTTTTCCATAACGCCTCCGTTGGTGAATGAATATTCATTTAAATTATACCCGCGGACTTGCTCCAGTCAACCTAAGTCAGGTATCCCTTAAATGAGGCCAGAAGAATTCATACTTCCTTATCACCCAGCTTGAAACGGTGTCAGGCCAAAATTATTATTGTGTTGTTAGCGACATATCGCTACCAAAATAGGAGGAAACCATGCAGGGTGTAAGAAGAGGTTTCTTAAAGTACTACATATTGAAACTGCTCTCCGATGATACCTATACGGGTTACGGGCTGATAAAGAAGATCGAGGAGGAAACTGGCTTCTGGGAACCCTCGACGGGCTCCGTTTATCCCTTGCTGGAATCGCTGGAGGAAGAAGGGTTGATCGAAGGGGAAGGGGCGGACGGCGGCAGCCCCTGGAGCATTACCGAACAGGGGGAGGCAGCCTACGAAGAAGCAGCCGAGGCGAGAAAGGAAATGAAGGAGAGCCTAAAGAATTCTATGATCGTCTTTTCCCAGGTCTTCAACGAAGAGGGAATAAAAAGGGTCGCGGAGAGGATGGAAGAGGAGTGCAGCGGCGGAAACAAATTGAGGACTAAAGTACATGGCCTGCACCACCGCATGAACGATATAATTGACGCTCCCGACATAGATCAAAAAGAACTAAGGGAAATCGTCGAAGAGACGCACGAAAAACTGGACGAGCTGGAAAATAGGGAGGGGTAAGGTAATGAAAAAAGTGATAGAAGTAGAGGATTTAACCAAGGATTACGGGGACCTGCGAGCCGTCGACCATATCAGCTTCGAAGTCTACCGGGGAGAAATATTTGGCTTCCTCGGACCAAACGGAGCCGGGAAAACGACCACCATCAAAATGTTAACCGGGCTGCTGAGGCCGACGTCCGGCTGTGGAAAGATATCGGGAATGGACGTCTCTCAGGAACCGATGAAGGTGAGAAAACAGATAGGGCTGGTCTTCCAGACGAGCAGCCTGGATGACAAACTCACCGGAAGAGAGAACCTCAGTTTTCACAGCAGGCTCTACAGCGTACCGGAAGGAACTATTAAGGAAAGAATTGCAGATTTGAGCGAACGAGTCGGGCTATCCGACCGCCTGGACGAGAGGACTGAAAACTATTCAGGCGGGATGCAGCGCAGGCTCGAGCTAATTCGCGGGTTAATTCACCACCCGAAGGTTTTATTCCTGGACGAACCCACGCTTGGCCTGGACCCTCAGACGAGAAACCACATCTGGGACTATATTCAGGAGCTAAAGCAGGAGGAGGACCTCAGCATATTTTTAACCACACATTACATGGACGAAGTTGAGCTGGCCGAAAGGACAGCAGTAATTGATGAAGGGAAAATCATTGCCCTGGATACGATTGACTCGTTAAAGGACCAGCTCGGCGGAGATCTTATATTCTTAAAAACTGCCGACAACGACAAATCACTCAGCACGCTGGAACGGAAATTCGACCTGAAAGGAGAAAAGGTCGATTCAAAGATCAAGCTTACCGTGGATAAGGGCGAAGAATGGATACCGCGCCTGACCCGGATGATTGACGAGGACATCAAATCGATCAACCTGCACGAACCGACCATGGACGACGTCTTCCTTCACTTAACCGGAAAGGAGATCAGGGAAAAGGGCCCGGAGGACGATTTCGTAAACTCGGGAGGTGAACCACATGGACCCCATTAAACACGGCGCGATAATCTGGTACAGAGAAGTACTGCGATACTGGAGAGAAAAATCCCGGATAATCGGTTCCCTGATGATGCCCTTCTTCTTCCTGATTATCTTCGGCTCCGGTCTCTCTTCCTCAATTGGACAGATGATGGGCGGTGCAAGCGGTATGGGGCTTGACTTTAAGAAGTTCATGTTCCCCGGGATAATCGGTATGACGATACTTTTTACGTCGATATCTTCGGGGTTATCCGTCGTCAGGGACAAGGATCACGGTTTCCTCAAGGAAATACTGGTGGCTCCCGTAGAGCGGGTAGCGGTCGCAGGGGGCAGGATACTCGGTGGAAGTACCGTTGCCATGATACAGGCAACTCTGCTTTTCATATTTGCTCCGCTAGTTGGTGTTTCCATCACCCCAATCCTGGTGCTCAAAATCTGGGGACTGGTCTTGCTCGGCTCCATCGGCTTTACCAGCCTGGGCAATTTTATCGGCTCCAAGCTAGATTCCACGGAAGGCTTCCAGATGGTCATGAACTTTCTGGTCATGCCGATGTTCTTCCTCAGCGGTGCCTTCTTCCCGCTCAAGGATATCCCGGTGTGGATGTCAGCAATCGTGAGAATAAACCCCTTTTCCTACTTGGTGGACTCAGTGCGACAGTTCTTCTTCATCTCCATGGGCTTCACCCCAGAGATGATGGAAAGGCTTCCGGAATCCGGCCTCGGCATCACCATCTTCGATACTCGAGTTACGATAATGATGGATATCGGAATAATGACTTTCTTTTCCCTGGCCCTCCTCGTTCTCGCCGTCCGTAGCTACCACACCATGGAATAATATCTATCCCCGGGCTCCCTCTGAGTTCAGGGGGCCCGGAGACCTATTTTCCACCAGAGTGTCAACTCATTTCATTATATTTCAGTCAACTACTGGCTCCAAAAGACAATCTCGAAAATATATTTGATATTGCATTCACAATCACTATACTTATTAAATACGGGTATTTATTACTTTTAACAACTTAAGGTGTAAACCTTGCCTGAAGAGAAAAAAGATATTGACGAGGTGCCAAAAGAAACCGCAGGGAGGCTCCCGCTCTACCTGCGCCGGCTATTAACCTGCCGGAAATCCGGAAAAGAGTGGGTCACTTCCAACGAACTCGTCGAGGACCTACCAGGAATCAGGTCCTCGAACCTGAGAAAGGACCTCTCTTTCTTCGGTGATTACGGAATCCAGGGACGCGGTTACAACGTAAATAGGCTAATTGACGAATTGAGCGAACTCCTCAGGGTGGATCGGAAGGTAGAAGTAGCTCTGGCCGGTGTCGGGAGGCTGGGTACTGCCCTGTTAAATTATAGAGGCTTCGAAAACTGGGGTTTTGAAATAAGTCTGGCCTTCGACGTCGATCCGGACTTAATTGATTCGCACGTCGGAGGAGTCAGAGTGGACAGCGTCCGGGTTATGGAGAAAAAAGTCAAAGCCCGAGACGTGAAGGTGGGGATTATTGCCGTACCGGCAGAAGAAGCACAATCAACCGCCAATTCGATGATATCCGCCGGAATATCAAATATTGCGAACTTTTCGGCGGTTCTATTGGAAACTCCCGACCAGGTAACCGTAACTCAGGTGGATATAACTTCAACCCTGGAAGTGTTGACTTT
>CAZNVA010000064.1:0-3058 GCA_964576335.1 uncultured Thermotogae bacterium
CTTCTCCGGCACGCAAATGGTGGACACTGGAGTTTCCCTAAAGGACATCTGGAAGGTGGGGAAACGCCTCGGGAAGCCGCGGTCCGGGAACTGGATGAAGAGACCGGGCTGAGTCCTGAAGAGATCCTACCCGGCTTTTGGGAGGAGGTCAGTTACAGCTACCGAAGGGGTGGGGAAGAAGTGGACAAGACCGTGATATATTTCCTCGCCTTGGTAGATCCCGGTGCTGACGAGGTTACGCTGTCTCCAGAGCACTTGGATTACCAGTGGGTTCCTTATGCCGAAGCTATCGATACTCTTACCTACAATAACGACAGAGAAGTGTTGAGGGTAGCGGAAGAAAGCCTGAGGCAAGGGCTCCGAGATGATTGATTCCGATTTTTCCGAGGGAATCACGCTGATAAGGAACGGGGTTTTTGACCACGAGGACTACGGATCGAGTTACCTTATTGGTGAAAAGAACCTAGCTCTTCTGGATCCAGGAACCTCCCGGTCCGTACCGAGTTTGCTCAACTGGTTTAAATCTTCTCCTTACACTTTATCGAGCCTGGATTACCTATTGCTCACTCACGTTCACCTGGACCACTGCGGGGCGGCGGGTCGTCTCGTAGAAGAGGTTCCGGACCTTAAAGTTTATCTACATGAAAGAGGGTTCAGGCATCTAGAGGATCCGTCAGATCTACTTGCCAGCGTAGAAGAAGCCACGGGTGATAGGTTTGACCAGTACGGAGATCTCAAGCCCGTTCCCTCCGATAACCTTTTTCCGATAGGAGAAAGGAGGACGCTGGAGCTCGGAGGACGAGAACTGGTCGCATTGCCGACTCCGGGCCACGCACCCCACCACCTGGCTTACTACGATGAAAAAACGGGGTCACTTTTTACCGGAGACGGGGCGGGGCTCTATCTGGATGGCAGGTTGATACCCTCCACCCCGCCGCCGACTTTTAACCTCGAACTCAGCCTGGAAAGCCTCGATAAGATGAAGAGTTTTGCCCCTTCAAGGCTTTTGTTTTCGCATTTCGGCCCGGGTGAGAACCCTTCTGAATTGCTTGAGAGATACCGTGACGTCCTCGAGGGCTGGGTAAATGAGGTCGATGAGCTGCACTCATCCGGTCTCGGGAAAGAGGAGATAACTGATAGAACCGCGGAATCCCATGAGGGTTGGATCCGAAAGGGGTTTTCTCGGGGTGAGTTAGGGATGAACGTGCAAGGTGTACTGGAATACCTCGATTGGCGAGAAGATGCCCGAAGTTAACTATGCCGGGGTGGCCGTTTTTCGCCCGGTTCCCTCCACATTTGAGTACTCGGTTCCCCGTGAACTGCAGGGGGAAGTAGAAACGGGATCTATCTGTTCCGTCCCATTTCAGGGGGAAACTGAACGAGGAGTAGTTGTCGTAACGAGGGATGAACCCGAATTTTCCGGGGAGAGTAAGCCAATCGGAAAAGTCCTCTCCGAAAAACCTCTGAAAGAGCCGATCATGAAATTGGCCCGCTGGTTAGCCACGAGCACTTTCACCCCTCTGGGTCAGGTATTTAAACGGATGGTCCCAACTGATCTCTCTATCAGGCCGAGAACGAAGAAATTTATCGAACTTGAGGGCTCCTTCGAAGAGGTCCGAGAGTTTATCGAGAAGTGGGGTAAACGAGCGCCCAAACAGGCCGAGATACTGGAGCAACTTTTGACCGCTGACGGTCCAACCGAGAAAAAAGCTCTCCTCCGCAGCGCCGAGAGCTCGCGTTCCCCGTTAAAGAGCTTGGTTGAAAAGGGGATCGTCGAAGAGATCTCCCTCCATCACTCTCATGGTGAACTGGAAGTTCCAAAAGGTCTTGAGCTCCCTGATCCGGGAGTAACTCCCGGGGAAGAATTGAACGGACCTCCGGATTCCTTTGAAGAGTTTGCTATTTACGGTCCCGAGGAAGAAAGGTTGGCTGATTACTTTGGGGCAATTACTTCTTTGACCGGGGATGGATCCGTTCTGGTTCTGGCCCCTAACGTACTCCGGTCTCGAGAGTTAAGCGTTTTGCTCGAGGAGAAGCTTGGCCTCAATTCTTTGACCTATAATAGCGAATTGACGGATGGTGAATTGGCCGAGCGCTGGCAGTTGACCCGAACCGGACGAGTGGACGTAGTTGTAGGGGTTTTAAACGCGGTCTATCTTCCGCTTTCCGACCTGAAGGGTATCGTAATTGAAGACGAGGGCAACAGGAACTACGAACTGAAGGAGCAGGACCCGAAGGGTAACCTGACCGAGACCGCCATTAAGAGAGGTCAGCTTGAAGACGTTCCCGTGATTCTCGGTGGGCGTACGCCATCCGTTGATTCATATCATCGTTTAAAAAAAGGAGTAATGCGGAGCATCGGTAATAGTCCCTCGTACTTTCCATCTGATTCGGTTGAACTGGAGCTGGGGAGTTCGAGCGCTACACACTCCGATGGTCCGTTGAGCAAGGATTTACGGGCTGCGCTGAAGGCGAACTACGAGCAGGGAGATCCCGCTCTGCTCATCGGTGAAAGAGCCGGCCCCTCGACTGCTGGTATATGTCAAGAATGTGGAAAGGTTCTTCGTTGTTCCAGTTGTCAGGTTCCTCTGGCCTACAGAAGTTCCGGTAATTACGGCGTTTGCCCTTATTGCGGTGAGAGAGAAGATATGCTGGTTTGCCAGAACTGCGGAAGCGACGAGGTGAAGTTCATTGGCGGCGGCCTGGAGGAAGTCGAAAAGGAGTTAAGTGAGTACTTACCCGAGGCGAGGATCCATAGTTACGACTTCCGGAGCTCTAACTGGAATGAGTTTTCTCAGGTTCTTGACGGCTTGCTGAGCGGGGATTTGGATATTTTACTTGGCACGACCGTCCTCGGAAGTCTGTTCCTCGGGGGTAAGGTCCCTCTGGTCGGGCTGCTGGATCTGGATATTCCGCTTAACCGTGCTACCTACCGTTCCACTGAATTTCTCACCCGGAGGATATTTCAAGGTTGCGAACTCGTGGAGCCGGGAGGTCGGGTTTTCCTCCAGGGTTTACACGAGGAGGAGGTACTAATTGAGCCCATCCGTGAAGGAAA
>CAZNVA010000064.1:3158-7457 GCA_964576335.1 uncultured Thermotogae bacterium
AATTGGCTTTCGGTTGCGAGTGCTGGCCGGATTTAATTACCAATAATAACTGAGAACCTCCAGAGCTCGCTTTGGGAGCAAATCAGTTTGATTACCGGGGTTTCGTTTGTAAAAGCCCCAAAGGATTCTGAGTAGTTTATACTGGATTCCTCTCGTGTTCAGGGTTCTTTGTTGTAGTTTATCGTGACTAACTTGCAGGAGGTGGCTGTCTTGCGGTTTCTTTTATGTAGAGGTTATTGTTGTGAGTCTTTCTAGAACTTACTTCCGGTACACGTTCCTGTTTTTAATAACTTTTCTGATGGTTGTTTTTCTACTGGGTGGAGAGGGTCAAGCCTTAACCATTCAGACCGGCTCCTTCCAGATAGATCTGGAGGGAGAGAAAACCTGGTCAGTTAAAGGAGGTCTCGGAGACGGAGAAAGCCTTTCCAACGTAGGTTACCCGAAGGATTCTTATTCTCTGAGCCAGACTCTCAAAGTCGATTTAAGTGGAGAGATCGGCGAGGTGTTTTCCCTTTCCGCCAATCTGGACGACACAAAACCAGGTTACCTGCAGAAATTCGAGGTTAGGATGGATACAGATAACTGGGATGGGGTTGCCGGTGATGTCGTCGCCGGTGATGATGGCAACTTTACCGTTTATAACAAGAAACTACTTGGCCTGGAGCTGAATGGAACCGTCGAGGGTTCCGGGGTAAATGCCGTTGCCGGTCGTCTTCAGGGGATCTCGGAAACCAGGGTCTTCTACGGTGATACCGCGGAGACGGAAGTCGAGTTTTCTCTCTATAAAACCGATGCCGGACTCGAGGAGGCGGGTTACGACAAAAACATACGCGGCCTGCAGTATTACCGCCTGGACGTGGAATACGTAGAAGGCTTTACTGACCCGGAGATCGAGTTTTTGGCCGGAAGCGGGTTAACGGAACTGCTGGGGGAGTGGGAACTGAACTACCTCGACCAGCCGATCGAAGAAGAACCGACTGCGGAGCTGGGCTCCAGCCGGTTCGACGTGATTTCCGAACAGGAGGATTACCTGGTACTTTTACAGAGCCGAACGAGTTTGGCGAGGAGCCGGGTCAAGGATTATATCTCCGGGTACAACGAGGGTCGCCCGGAGGAGGAGAGAAAGGAATATCCTTTCAATCGCGGGAGCGATCTGGAGAAAGAATTCCTCGAAGAACTGGAGGAATACCTCCGGTTAAACGTCGGGGAAGAGGAGCAACTCAGACTCGATAGTTACCGGCGCAACAGGTTTTACACACTTGGTCGTACCGGAGTTAAGGACGAAGGTTTCCAGCTAGAAGTCAGGCAAAACGGGGATTGGACGCCAGTTGATGACTTGAGCGGCTACGAATACGAACTATTCACGGATAAAGGAATCCTCGACCTCGATTTCCCTGACGATTTCTTCTCCGACCTGGAGAAAGAGGGTATAAGGGCCAGCTTTCAGTACGAGATTTCCGGCAAGACGTACATGCTAGGGTTTTCGGTAGCTCCGGATAGCGAGCAGGTTTACCTCAATGGAGAACGCCTGACAAAAAATACGGACTACTCGATAGACTACGAAACCGGCGCCCTGATACTATTCAAGGAACTCGGGCCCGACGACAAGCTGAAGGTCGACTTCGAGAGAGCTCGGGGCGGTCTGGGTGGTTTTGCTCAGTTTGGCCGGACGCTGTACGGTTTCACGACCAGCCTGGAGTCGGATTACGGTTTAAAGATGGACGTCAGTCTATTCCAGGCAAGGGATAGTGCCCCGGCCGAGTTGCCCCCGGAGGTCTCCACCATGCCCAACGTCCACAGCGTCGCCGGTGTTGGTGCGAGATACCAGGAAAACGGCTGGAACGCACGTCTGAAGTTCGGCGGGAACATCAACAGGTTTCCCTTTGACGACAACGAGCGGGTCCACCTTCCGAACCGGGTTAATGACGTGATCTATCTGGGGGATTCGGGTTACGAGAATACTCTGTTTCTCCACGATAACGGTTTTACCGTCAGGCGGCCGAACGGCTGGGAAAGTTTCGGTACCGAGGATGGGTTAGCAGGTGACAAGGTTACCGAGGGTTTGGTGATAGGGGAGGCGCTATTCCTGACCACCGTCAGCGGACTTACCAAAATAGAATTGACTGGTTCTTCTCCTTTTGGCAGGGCGGATAACTGGAACAGTTACTACGAGTCTGATGGACTGCCCGAAACCGAACTACTTGGCCTTACCAGTGACGGTCAGAAGGCCTGGGTTGGAACTGGAAGTGGCGTAATACAGTTTGATGTCGGGAGTTTGGAGGAAGCCGATCCCTGGGTGGAGCTCGACCTGGACGAACTGGACGGAACCGCAATAGATGAGGTCTCCTACGTCGATGAACACCTATGGCTCGGAACTAACGACGGATTGTACCTGTACGACCTCGATCAGGAGGAGCTGGTTGACGGGGAACCGATGGTTAGCGGGGACGTAACCGATACCGCGGTAACCGGAAGTGATCTACTGGTCGGGACTGCCGAGGGTTTGAGCAGAATTGGCCTGGACGGTGCGGAGGAAAAACTGGTTGAGGGCCAGAGGATCAACTCGGTTTCAACTGAAGAGGGAGAAATCTGGCTGGGTACCGAGGACGGTTTTACGAGACTTGACGGTGAAAGAAGGTATGGAAGTGAGAAAATAACGGCGATACTGTCAAGTGGTTCAACGGTTTGGGCCGGAAGTCAGGGCAGGACGTCCGGTGAAGACGGAGAACTGGATCTCTTCGAGTTGTCGGAGGGTTTAACTCGGTACACCAAGGAAGAGACTGGGATAGAGGCGATAGACGAGAACCGTTACCGGGATATAGATCCGGATAGCCACACCAATAGAGGTGTGTTTTTCTCCGGAAAGGTCGGGAAAACCCTGGGGATATGGTCCAGGGATGTTTCTATTTCCACGAATTTCGAATACTACCAGCCGACCTATCTCGCAATCGGGCGTCGAGAACGAAAGGATAACCTGGCCACCGGGTTAAGCATGGAAGCCGATCTAACTGATAACCTATCAGTAGGTGTCGGAAGCGATTTCTCGGTGTCTTCTTTTTCTAAGGAGTCCGGAGGCTGGACGATCACCAACAGGATCTCGGCCTACTGGGAGACTTTCGTTAACACCACCGCCGAATTTACCTGGGATACGGGAAGCGGAGGTAAAACCGGACTCGGCCTGGACCTCGGCCTGGACAGGTCCTTCTGGAACGATAATCTGGTGACCGCGGTGAACGTGACGGCGAATCGGAAGATAAGTTCTGGTGGTTCAAAGACCGATTCGGCTACGGTCTCTTCCAGGTTATCCGTTTCTCCCTGGGGTTCGGGTAATATCGGACTGGATTATACTTACCCGGTGACGTTTGGTCCTTTTGAAAAGGCGGAAAACGAGAAACTCTCCTGGAACTTCGACTTCGCTCGGGACTTTACTTTGACCCAGAGTTATGGCGTAAATATCGGACTGGATGGAGAAGGTAATCTGGATAGTCCTTTGCTGGAAGGTGTGGAAGCCTCTGATAGCCAGGTTGGACTCGACATTGAGCCGGACGAACTTGGAATTCAGGGTTTGAATATTACCCCGGGACTGTCCCTTTCCTGGAAGAGGAACGGTTCTTCCAACGAGATTTCCGGTAAATTGAGCGGGAAAACGTCTGCCGGCGGCTTCTCTTCAAGCACGAGCTTGAGCCGGGGTGCCAGGTTCCCGATCGACAGCAGGCTGGTCGAGTTCAACGATAAACTCCAGGGCAGTTTGAGCTACGAATTCGAGGAGCTGACGCCCGAGATCAGCTTCCAGCTCAGCCGGAATCTTCTCACTCACCCGGACTTCGGACGTAAAACCAGTTACAGCGGAAACCTGGGAGTGGGGACGAGGTGGCAGTTGACCCCGAGCGTGACTAATCGGATAGAGACAGGGGTAGAATACGAAACCGATAAAGGGTTTTTCTATAATCTCGACGATTCCCTCAACTGGCAGATAAATTCGAAGCTCTCCCCGGAGTTTAATTTCGGTCTCGACTACTACCCCGGTTCGGGAGAGGTCGACGTGAATTCGGAGACGGAATTTTCCTACCCGTTTCAGGACCGCTGGGGTGTCTCGTTGACCTCCGGAATAAACTGGGGGCTGGGTGAAGCCGGTGAAGTTTACAATAGCTTTTACGGTTCAGCAGGGTTGAGGGTCGAATTTTGATGGTTTTATATTAAAGGAGGGCTGTGAAATGGAAGACTTCACGACCTACGGTGTTATAATGGCGGGTGGCAGGGGGCGGAGGCTCTGGCCGCTCAGTACTCCGGAAAGACCGA
>CAZNVA010000065.1:0-7371 GCA_964576335.1 uncultured Thermotogae bacterium
TCTCGTCGGCCAGAACGTCTCCCAGTGCCTCGCTTTCGCCTTCGTCTTCCCTCAGCGGCTTGTCCAGAGACACCGATTCCTTCTTCGCCCGTCTGGCCTTGCGTACCTTTGCTTTATCAACGTCAAGCTCGTCGGCTATCTGATCGGTGCTCGGTTTTTCCCCGTGCTCTTCCTTATAATCGTTGATGAAGCTGTCTATTTTCCTGTTAAGCGAGGTAACGTGAGAAGGAACCCTTACCGTCCTTGACTCGTTGTTCAACGCCTTGAGGATCGACTGTCTTATCCACCAGGTCGCATAAGTGCTGAACTTATACCCCTTTCTCCAGTCGAACTTGTCGATCGCCTTCATCAATCCGATGTTACCCTCCTGGATTATATCCAGGAAATCCAGACCGTATCCTCTATATTTTTTAGCTATACTAATAACTAACCTGAGGTTTGCGGAGGCAAGCTTCTCCCGAGCCTCTTCGTCTCCCTGTTCAATTCTCTTTGCGAGATCTTTTTCCTCTTCTCGGGAAAGAAGTGGCCCTGCTTCGACTTCGTCAAAGTACCTGCGTACGGGATTGCCGTCCGTGTTTCCTCTTGATTTCGTTTCTACCATGAGGGGTCACCTCCCTTTGCTTCCCCAAAAATGGGCATTACAGTCAATATTTTGGTATTCAGTGCGTAAATACTGCTATATTGGGTTATTTTAAGTATAAAAGTTTCGTTCTATTTATAGTGCTACCCAAATCTTAGCAGTCCCTCTTTAATTCTGCTAATTATTATAAGGGTAAAGGTCAACTTTTCAAGGGTGTTTGTAATAAATTTGAATTAAGAATAGATTTTAGCAAAAAATAACGGTTCAAACGTGATTCAACTGTTTGAGCTTTTTCGCGGCCGACAAAGAACCTCCCTAACTTCAGTAGAGAAGACGTCGTTCGAGTGAGCCGGTTTCACAATACAGGCTGAATCCGCACCGCGACCCGTTCCTCCCGCTGCCACTACCTCCTGATCATAAGGGATCAATCCGGCGTCAAGTGCCATAATCGAAACCTCCACGCATACCTTGACCCCCTGACCAAACATCCGCAGGGTTTCCGCCATGATTTCACCCGGATAGAGCCCGCCATACTCGTTTTTTATGCTCCTGGCAACTCCCGCCAGAGCATGGGTCGTCGTTAAAAGATCTACACCCTTTTCCCGTAACTCGTCCCTCTTGTTCGCTCCCATTTCATCGGTACCGGGTTCCCGGAAACCTACGTGGTGGGTTACGCATACCACGTTGACCTGCAAATCATTCGTCAGTTCCAGGAATTTCTCCACGGTTTCACCAGTGTTAGACGCGATAACGAGGTGCTCCAGTTCGGAATCAGCAATCTCACCCCGAACCCGCTCCAGAGTCCGTTCCGTGTTTTTTCTTCCGGGCTCTTCCCAGTACAACCAAATCACCTCTAAAGGATACTGCTAAAATTCAAAATTGAGTGAAACCAGGCAACCCCATTACCCTTCCCGCTTTAACTTATTTTCTACTGACCTTCTATTGCAATAATAATGTGATACCGCCATCTTCACTTCCCTTTCCGAAAGCCCGGCTAACTCCTCCATTATCTCCTTCCGGCTCAAGCCCTTTTTGTGTAGTTTTACTATCTTCCCGACGGGCAGGCTCTCGAGATCTACGTTTTCGTTATTTTGATTTTGTCCGGGGCCGGATTTACTGTCCCGGTTCGCCGAACTTCCCCGTGAGTCCTCGGGAAACTGCGGGTTTCTTTGGTTCTTTTCCATACGGATCACTCCAGGATTTAAACAGCACCGTAAAAAGCCCTACGCGGTCGAAGATTTCCTGGCAGTTATCGGTTAAATCAACCTGGAACGCAACTCGGTCAAATCCAGTTCGGAGAGGCTATCCACTATGAAGTCCGCCTTTTCGGCCAGATCCTTCCATTCCTCAGCGTATCCTTCGTGGGGAACCCAGAGACAGCTAGTACCAGCTCTTTCGGCAGCAAGGACTCCGTTCTTGGAATCCTCCAGTACCATGCTGTCTTTCGGCTCCACCCCCACGCCTGCTGCAGCAGAGAGAAATATATCGGGAGAAGGCTTGCTTTTACCCACGTCGTCGTCGGAAACGACGTAATCAAAGTAACTCCGGTAGTCTTTCCGTTCGAGAAAGATCTCCGCCAGTTCGAGCGGGGCACTTGTGGCCAGGGTTACCTTGACCGCGCTTTCCCCAAATATCCTTATAACCGAATCCGCCCCTTCCATGAGCGGTACCTGCCGGTAATACTCCTTTACCAGTCCGATCCTCTTTTCCCTGATTTCCTCGACGGGTGCAGCCAGGCCGAAATTTTCCTTGTAAAACCTCGCGGCAAACTTCTGACCGCGCCCGACCAGTTCGTCGTGTGTAATATCACGAATCTCTGGCACCGAAGCTTCGACTCCGTATCCCCGCAGCAGATCTATCTCGCTTTTAAACCAGGCTTGCTCACTTTCAATCAACGATCCGTCCAAATCAAAGTGGATGGCTTCCAGTTCGTTTAAAGAATCGTAGAAACCGTTAAGCTTCTTCATCCTGACCTCTCTTTAAAAACAATGATAAACTAAAAGGGACTTGAAAGTTGTAGAGATGGTACCCTGGAACCGGAAGGCCTGTTAGATCTTCGCGAAATAGCGTTTGAGGTGGTTGAGGAAACGGGGCTGTGCCAGCTCTTCCAGCGCTTCCGACTCGATCTGGCGCACCCGTTCACGGGACAGTCCCAACCTCTCTCCTATTTCGGCCAGAGTTTCCTGTTTCTTTCCTTCCAACCCAAACCTCGATTCAATTATTTCTCTCTTTCTACTGGAGAGTTCATCCAGGCCGGACTCGAGATCCTCTCGCAGGAGGAACCTCAGGGTATCTTCTTCCGGCGTTGAATAGTCGTCCGACTCGATAAAGTCACCGAGAACCTCGTCCTTGCCTTCTTCTATTGGCTTATCAAGCGAAACGGTTCTCTTCTCCGCCCTCTCGGCCCTTTTAACCGTTTCCACCGATATATCAAGCTTGTCAGCTATCTCTTCCCTTGATAGGTTAGTTTCGCCCTTCTCTTCTTTTTCCCTCTGTTTCAGGTTTTTGATCTTTCTTATTATGTCGTAAGTATGGGGCGGTATCCTAACGGTCTCTCCCTGGTCCACCAGAGCCAGCCTTATCTTCTGCTTTATCCACCATGTAGCGTAAGTACTGAACTTGTAACCTTTGGATTCGTCGAACCTCTCGACCGCCTCCATTAAACCGATATTCCCTTCCTGGATCAAGTCAAGCAGGTCCACACCCTGGTTTGAATACTGCTGGGCAAGCTTTACAACCAGCCGTAGATTCGAAAGAATGAGCTTCTTCCGGGCCAGGTTACTCCCCTGGTTAATCCTCCTGCTCAAGTAATTTTCCTCGGCCTTGTCAAGAAGCTCGTATTTTCCTATCTCGGATATGTATAATCCAAGCAGGTTACCCGACGAACTACCTGCTCCTTTTTCGCTCCCGTCCCTTTCGGGTCCCCGTTCAACTGCTTTTTCTTCTTTTGTCATATTCAAACTCCCAGTTGCTCCCTTATTTCAATATATTGATAAGCCAGTTTAGCCTAAAACTCAACACGAGCAATGAATCTAAAGGCCGTTTTCCTCGCCGACTACCTTTCTTATAACCCCGCCTCCGAGCAACTCGTTCCCCTCGTACAGGGCAGCAATCTGTCCGGGCGTAACTGACTTTTGCGGCCGGACAAAATCGACGTAAAACTCCTCCGGTTCAAATTCCACTTTCGCCTTTACGGAACTGGCTCGATACCTGATCTTGACGGAATAAGAACCTCGATCCGGAGGTGAACCAGAAACCCAGTTAGTATCTCCAGCGACTAAACTGGATGAGTATAAATCATTCTCGGACCCTACGACCAGTTCGTTATCTTCCCTGTTCATTTCGACAACGTAGTACGCTCTGTTCGTCTCGAGGCCAAGCCCCTTCCTCTGCCCTACGGTATAAAACGGTAATCCGTTATGTTGACCCAGCTTATTCCCGGCGGTATCCACTATATCGCCCCCTTCTATGGCGCGGCCTTCTTCGCTTTCCAGAAAATCGCGGTAGTCGCCGTCGGGGACAAAGCAAAGGTCCTGGCTCTCTTCAACGTCCGCGGAGACCAGGCCTTCCTTCCGAGCTATATCGTAGATCTCTTCTTTCCGGTAATTTCCTACGGGAAATATTGCCCTGCCCAGTTCGTCCTGACCGAGACCGTAGAGAAAATAAGACTGGTCCTTGTCGGGATCCAGTCCACGTAAAAGCCGCCACTTTCCGTTACGTTTTTCGGTCCGGACGTAATGACCGGTGGCGATCCGATCAAAGCCGAGCTCCTTCGCCTTATTCAGCAGTAGATCGAACCTGACAAGACGGTTGCACCTGGCACAGGGATTGGGGGTTACCCCCTCAAGGTAAGCATCTACGGTCGGCTGCACTACCTGGGCTGCGAATTCCGAACTGAGATCGAACTTTCGATGCGGTAGATCCAGTTGATCTGCAACTATCTCCGCAGTATCCAGGGAGCAACAGGCGTTTTCTTTCCCCTGATAGCCCGGCGAATTTGGATAATCCCAGAGCCAAAAAGTGGTTGTAACAACATCGTAACCAAGCTCTTTTAGCAACAGAGCTGCCACGGAGGAGTCGACGCCCCCGCTTATAGCGACGAGAACGCTCTCTCCCTTACTTTTTGGTTCCTCTAGCTTTTTGACGTAGTCGGCTCGCCCCGTTTTGGTACCAGACATAAGAAGGTGAACTCCTCACTATCGCTTAAAAATTGATGCTTCTCCCCGGAGGGAACGTAAACAGTGTCTCCGGCTCCAAGTTCCTCCTCCCCGTCCCCGGTCCTGATTCTCCCTTCCCCCGCGAGAACGTATATTTCGTGTTCCCAGTCATGACCATGATAAGGAGTATGACCACCTTCATCCAGAGTAAACCTCCTCATGGCAAACGTCTCCACTCCCTCGGGAGCCCCCAGCAGTACTTCTTTGTCCACCTTCTCCGCACCTTCCAGGTCAGTTATCTCTTTTTTCTCGTATTCTCCGGCCTTGTTTATTGATATCATTTATAATCACCGAAAATTTATATCCGGGGTACAGGGTCTTTGCAAGAGGCCTTCCCATGCGTTGAATAGGACCCACCTGTAAATTATTATCTCACTGGTGATATCGAAATGGAGAAAAACTCCGATGTAGTCGTCGTAGGAGCGGGCCATGCGGGTTGCGAAGCTGCTTTAATCTCTGCACGAAGCGGCAAAGAGACCACGTTATTGACAATTGATCTCGACAAGACGGCCCGTATGTCCTGCAACCCGGCGATAGGAGGCCCGGGAAAATCCCAGCTCGTAAGGGAGATCGATGCCCTGGGGGGAGAAATGGGGAAGAACACGGACCGGGCCGCCCTCCACCTGCGCCGGCTCAATACCAGTAAAGGTCAGGCAATGCAGATAACGAGAGCCCAGGTGGACAGGGACAAGTACCGACGGGAAATGAAAAGAGTCCTGGAAACGGAAGAAAACCTCAGGCTGAGGGAGGAAATGGTTCAGGAACTCATCGTCGATTCCGACAAAGTTGAGGGAGTAACCACGAGAGAAGGTGTCAGTTACCACGCCGACAGCGTCGTCTTGACCACGGGGACCTTTCTCAACGGAACGGTTTATCTGGGGGAAACTGCCTATTCCGCCGGCCGAACCGGAGAACCGCCTTCGGAAAAATTATCGGAGAGTCTGAAAAACCACGGACTGACGCTGAAAAGAATGAATACCGATACAACCCCCAGAATAAACGGGGACACGATAGACTTCTCCTCGCTGGATTCACAGAAAACGATGGACAGACCCTTTTCATTTTCCTATACCTCGGAAAAAAGAACTCTGCCCGACGATTACCCGGTATACCTGACGCGGACCAACCAGAAGACCCACGAGATAATCAGAAATAACCTGGATAGAAACCCAAGGTACAACGGCACCGTAGTTAGTGCTCATCCCAGATACTGCCCCTCACTTGAGAGTAAAATAGTAGATTTTCCGGAAAGGGACCATCACAAAGTCTTCCTGGAACCGGAAGGGGAGAAATCTCGCGAATACTACCTCCAGGGAATTTACACTTCTTCGCCGCCGGACCTGCAGGAAGAAATCGTGAGGTCCATGGAGGGCCTCGAGAACGCCAGAATTGAACGCTACGGTTACGGGATAGAATACGATTACCTTCCACCAACACAGCTAAAGAATACGCTGGAGGTCAATAAAATCGATGGCCTTTACGCGGCGGGTCAGATAAATGGAACCACCGGGTACGAAGAAGCGGCGGGCCAGGGAATAATAGCCGGAATAAACGCTGCAAAAAGAGGCAGCCGCCAATTTTCTCTCGACCGGTCCCAGGGCTTTATCGGAGTGATGATAGATGACCTCGTAACCAAGGGAATAGATGAGCCCTACCGGATGCTTCCGTCAAGAGCCGAGTACAGAATAACCCTGAGGGAAAACAACGCCGACTTGAGGTTGACCGAGCTGGGACGAGAACTCGGTACCGTCAGCGAAGAGAGGTACGAAAAGTACAGACGCAAGAAAAAATTGATCCAGGAGGAACTGGAGAAGTTAAAATCCACACGCGTAACTCCCGGGAAAGAGGTAAACACGATCTTAAAGGACAGTGGCACATCACCCCTGGAAGACCAGGGAGCCAGCCTCTACGAGCTCCTGAAACGTCCGGAGCTTTCCTGGAAGGACGTCCTCGAGCTCGGATCGTTAGAAGACGGAACGGTTCCCGAAGTTAAAAAAGAGGTCGTAATTAGGGCCAAGTACGAGGGTTATATCAAAAAACAGGAGAAGCGCATCGAGCAATTCCGGGACATGGAAAGCGAAGAAATTCCGGAATCACTGGATTACGAGGAACTTGACGGTCTATCAACCGAGGGTCGGGAGAAACTAAAGGAGGTAGATCCGCAGACGCTCGGACAGGCCGAGAGAATACCTGGCGTCACCAGATCCGATATCACCGTTCTGACAGTCTGGCTAAAAGGTTAACAGTTACAGCTACAGAAATTCTGCACAGAAACCATAAAAAAAGATAAAGGAGTGAAATTTTCAATGCCAAAGCTATTTTCCGGCATCCAGCCAACCGGGAACCTTCACCTGGGAAACTATTTCGGGGCAATTACTAACTGGGTCGACCTGCAGGAGGAACACGATACAGTTTACAGCATTGTCGATCTGCACGCGATTACCTCCGAATACGATCCCGAAACCCTGCGGGAAAGCGCGGTTGATCTGGCAACCGATCTAATAGCAAGCGGGATAGACCCGGAAGAATCGATCTTATTTATCCAGTCCGAAGTCCGGGAACACGTCGAACTCC
>CAZNVA010000066.1:0-7259 GCA_964576335.1 uncultured Thermotogae bacterium
AAGGAGCGAATAAGCCATGGCAAAGGACGAATTAAATTTGATCGAGGACAGGGTAGGTAAGAGAGCCCGGGTCAAGGCCAAGGAAAAGGCGATCCTGGTCGGAGTTGACCTGCCGGAAACCGGTAATAACCGTCTCTGGTCGACGGAAGAATCAATGGACGAGCTGGAAGCTCTGGCGGATACTGCCGGAGTCAGAATCCAGGAAAGGGTGATCCAGAAGAGGGATAAGCCGGACTCCTCGTTTTATATCGGTTCCGGCAAGGCCAAGGAGATCAGGGAAAGGGCCAGGAAGATTGGAGTTCACGTTGTCATTTTCAACGACGAGCTCAGGCCGGCCCAATCCCGTAACCTGGAGGAAGAACTCGGTACCAAGGTCGTGGACAGGACCCAGCTGATAATGGACATCTTTGCTCAGCGCGCCCAGACGAAAGAAGCTAAGCTGCAGGTAGAGCTGGCCCAGTACGAATACCTGCTGCCCAGGCTGAGGGGCTGGGGTGAGTCGCTCGAGCGCCAGGAAGGTGGAATTGGCACAAGAGGGCCAGGCCAGACGAGACTTGCCCGTGACAGGGACAAGGTGCAGCGCAGGATAGATTCGATTAGGTCCAAGCTGAGAGAGGCTGATAAGGAGCTCGACGTCAGGCGGAAGCGACGGCTGGAGAGCGATACCCCGATCGTGGCGTTAATCGGCTATACCAACTCGGGCAAAACCACGCTGCTAAATAACCTTACCGGGGCGGAGGGCTTCGAAGAGGACAAACTTTTTGCCACTCTCGACCCACTGACACGGAAATTCGAGTTGCCGGACAGGCGAAGCGTCCTGATGACCGATACGGTCGGCCTGATCAGAAAGCTGCCGCACCAGCTGATACCAGCTTTTCGCTCCACGCTAAAATCCGCACGGACTGCCGACCTGTTGATCAACATGATGGACGCAACCCAGGACAAGCTAAAGGCAAGGTGGCAGACCGTGAACAAGATCTTGAACGAGGAAATCTTTGAGAAAGACGACGGCAGGCCGGAAATGATCAACGCCTTAAACAAGATCGACGCCCTGGAGGACGAGAGAGAGATAGCCAGGGAGAAAAACGAAATCGATAACTCCATAGCGATTTCCGCGCTTAACGGAACGAACCTGGAAAGTTTAAAGGAGCTTATTGCCGATAAGCTGGGGGACGAAGTAAAGCGGGTCTCGCTTAACCTCCCCTATTCGAAGGCGGACCTTCTCGACTGGTTCCACAATAATGGGGAAGTTCTAACGGAAGAATACGGTGACGAGAGCATAAAGATCGAAGGAAAACTGGAACGGCACCTGCTTGCCGAGCTAAAATCGGAGCTAGAGGACGGCAGATTGAAGGAACTAGCCGAGAGTTAGACTGGAAAAGAACTATTCTCGAACGGGCTCCACTTCCTCGAGGTCGAACTCCCTGATATCTTCCTTGTCAAGCTTGATCCGCAGAGTACCTTTCTGGACGTTCCTCTGGATCACTTCACCCTTACCGGCCGGGGAATCCACTTCGCTCCCTTTATCCGGCATATCCCCGAGTTTTTCCTCGTAATCCTCCAGTTCGTACTTGAGGCAACAGGCGAGTCGACCACAGACCCCGGTAATTCTATCGGGCGAAACCGAAATCTCCTGCTTTTCCGCAAGTTCCATCGGCACCGGTCCCGGGTCGTAAAGGAACCGCCTGCAGCAAAGCTCCTGGCCGCAGCGTCCCCGTCCGCCCAGGATGGAAGCAGCTTCCCTTGGCCCGACCTGCTCCAGTTCTATTCGGGTCGAGAACTCGTGTGCGAGGGCCTTGACCAGACCGCGGAAGTCGACACGATGGGGAGCCTTGAAGTAAAACTTCAGCTGGGATTTCTGAAAGGAATACTCGGATCCGATAATGTTCATCGGAAGGGACCGCTTATCCGCCATATCCTGAGCCCTGGGCAGGGCCTCGTCGGCCTGGTTCTGGTTCATCTCAGCCTGGAGAATATCGTGGTCGGTGGCCTGACGTACGGCGACCCAGTCCGGCTCCGCGTCGGAATCGACGTCCCCGGGTAGCACTACCCCCAGTTCGCGGACCTCGTCCTTCTCGATTATATACTGCTCGTCGGACTCTACCTCTTCGTCGAAGCCTGTTTTTACTTTTCTCCTCTTGGTCTTCGATATCCCGACGAAACGGACTATGGACATTCGTCCCACCCTGTAGGTACTATTTGGGTTTCAGTTAAGCAGGCGAATCCGCCTTTATTGCTAGAGTTTGCTTACTTAACGCTAGCGTCTCCCGACCGCAATTGCAAGCAGAGACTCTCCACCAGCAGCTGGACGTTTGCATTCGTCTTTAACCCTTCTATCCCGTCAGAGATGGCCCTGGCCATTTCTACGTAATCCCGCGCGGAACGGGAATCGCGCGAATCGGTTCTTTCGGACAGCTTTTTTCGGTAGGCGTCCCTGTATAGATTCAGTCCCCGTTCAAGGAACCAGGCCAGCTGATCGTCCGGCAGGCCCTTCAAATGCTCCGCAAGGGTCAAAACTTCGTACCTGTCGGCGCCGTATATATTTCGAAAGATCAGGCGGGCCAGCCCGTCCTTTTCGATCAGGTCCTCCGCCTCGACCAAACTGGCACCCAGATCGCCCAGACCGGAATTCCCGTAGTTCTCGACCACCTCATCCCTGTATTCAAGCGGCTTATTCGGACCCGTTTCCAGCAGCTGGTCCAGCAGGTCGGCCCGGTTGTTTACCACTCCCATCAGGTAATCCACGGCCGCCTGGTTGAACCCGCTCTCGCTCAGCGCATCTCTCATTCCCGATAGTTCCGTACCGCCTTCCGGTAACTGCTGGCAGCGGGACAGTATCGTCGGAAGCAGGTTGTTCCGGTTTTCGGTCAGAAGCAGGAAGTAAACGAATCCCGGAGGGTCCTCCAGAATTTTCAGCAGGCTATTTGCCGCCTCCAGGGAAAGGTCCTCCGCCTTCCCGATAGCATAAACTTTTTTATCCGACTCCTGGGGAGAATAGCTTGAGCTGGAGATAACGTCTTCTACTTGGTTTATCGATATCTTGCTCTTATCATTCAATACCGTAATCCAGAAGAAATCGGGATGAGTATTACGGAGCACTTTACCTCCGCACTCATCGTCATTACGGGGGCAGAGAATCACCCGAGACAGCTCGGCGGCGTAGTTTTCGAGAGCTGTGCCCTGTTTCACCGGAGCCAGGTAAGCGTGAGTCAGCCTGTCCTCTTTTTTGGCTTGCGCGATTAAATCTAAACTGTTCATTTGACTTACTGATTATGCAAGACATAGCAACGACTTTAAAGACTTCCGTCCTAACCGTTAGAGCGATTCCTTTATGGGTCCCGTTTCTGATTTCCCTGGTTACATCGCCCTTATTTATCTTACTTGGCCCGACCACCGGACTACTTGACGACCCAGAAAGTAAAAGGAAGATACACCAGAACCAAAAACCGCTGGGCGGAACCGCCATTCTCATCGGCTTTTTACCGGTTTACATTTACTTCGGACCGACGAACCTCTTCTTGATTACCGCGCTGCTTCTGGTTTTTTTGGCCGGGATAGTCGACGATTTCCGGGGCTTGAATCCCCGGATCAAACTACTCTTTCAGATAATTGCCGCCATAGTCCTCGTCACGCAGGTTTGGTTACCGGGGAGTTCCTTTGGGTTCGCCGACTTCCACGCCTTCACTCTTTCCGGAGCCGGCAACCGGGCGCTGATCGCGTTCTGGCTCGTCGGGGGGACTAACGCCTTCAACCTCATAGACGGCCTGGACGGCCTGGCAGCGGGCCTTGGCCTGATTTCTCTCGTTCCCGTAATAATCCTTACAGCGGGAAATCCGGTTTACGTACCTGTAGCCGCACTTGCCGGCGCCATAGCGGGGTTCCTCGTTTATAATTCCCACCCGGCAAAACTCTTCCTCGGTGACGGCGGATCCTACTTTATCGGCTTCCTCATCTCCTATCTGCTAATTCAGGGGCTTGCGGCGACCGGTCCGGCAACGGGCGACGGCACCTGGTCCCTGGTCGTCGGACTTCTCCTGATTCTGCTCCCGGTTTTGGATACGGCCCTGGCGATCAAACGGAGGATTCGTTCCCGGAAGGGAGTAATGAAACCGGATCGAAACCATATCCACCACCGACTGTACCGGGAGTACGGTCAGAAACGGGCAGTCCTGATCATGTACGGGCTTCAGATCGTCCCTGCAGCCATCGGTACTTTACTCGTCCTCTGACGGGTAGCCGACGACGGAGATATCCTCTCCGACTCTTTCTACCTCAAGGCGGTCAAGCTCGATCCCTGACTCGACCTTCGGGACACCCTCCCCACCCACACCCGGTACGGCTTCTCTGCCTCCAATTATCTTCGGAGCGTAGAAGAAGTTGATTTTATCAAGCAAGTTCAGGTCGACAAAACTTCCGGCAACCTCGCTGCCGCCTTCGACCAGCAGGCTATCGTAGCCACTTTCCCCGGCTCTGTCCAGGAAGGCATCCAGATCTACCCCTCTATCCTTCACCGGCAGTCGCCAGACCTCCGCGCCAAGCTCCTCGAATTCTTCGGCTCTGGCGTCCGGCAGGTTCTGGCCAACCACCATTATAGTCGGGGCGTGGCTTTCCAGCTGGAACAGCCGTGAATCCAGCGGGGTTCGACCGGAGGGGTCAAGGACGAACCGCGCTCCATCCGGACCTTCTGCGTCCCTGACGTTCAAACGGGGATCGTCGGAAATCACGGTACCGACGCCGACCACGACCCCGCTGTACCGTCCCCGCAAGCGATGAACCTCCTGTCTCGCCTCCCCCGAGGTAATCCAGCGGGAATCACCCGTCCGGGTGGCAATCTTGCCGTCAAAAGTCATGGCCAGTTTGAGCAGCACGAAAGGCCGTCCCGTTTCGGTATAGTGGAGGAAGATTTCGTTGACCTGCTCGGCCTCATCATCCAGTAAACCGAGCGTCACTTCGATTCCGGCTCCTCGCATTTTTTCGATTCCCTTCCCGGATACTCTGGGGTTCGGGTCCTGGATGGCTACGTGGACCCGTTTCAGGCCGCTCTCTATTATCTCGTCCGCGCAGGGTGGTGTCTTGCCGTAATGGACACAGGGCTCCAGGGTGACGTACATCGTCGCCCCTTCGGCTGCATTGCCGGCCTCATCCAGGGCATTTACCTCCGCGTGCGGCCCGCCAAATTTACGGTGGTATCCCGTGGCAATAACTTCTCCGTCTTTGACTATCACGGCACCAACCTGGGGGTTGGGGTTGACGAAGCCGCCGCCCTTTTTCGCTAGCTCCAGTGCCCGCGCCATGTACTCCTCGTCTCGTTTTTCCCCTGCTTCAGTCAAATAGCCCTCCTCAAGCTCTCTATCGCTTCGACCCTGTCCGGCTCCCCGAATACTGCCGAGCCAGCTATTATCGTGTCCGCCCCTGCCTCGACGGCATCGCCAATTGTCGCTTGATTCATTCCCCCGTCAACTGCAATAGCGGTATCTGTACCCCGCCTGTCTACCTCCTGCCGCAGGGCAGCTATTCTATCGAGGGCCTCGGGGCTGAAATCCTGACCGCCAAATCCCGGCTCAACCCCCATCACAAGCACTTCGTCAAGCCGGTCCAGCAAAGGGTAGACCTCTTCCCTATCGCTTGCCGGCTTCTGGGAAATTCCTACCTGGCAGCCCTGTTCCCTCAATTTCGAAATAGTTCCCTCCGGATCATCAGTTACCTCGGAGTGGAATATAATCAGGTCTTCCGGACCGACCTCGAATTCCGGCCCGTACTTCTCGGGGTCCGTAATCATTAGATGAATACTCAGCGGCGTTTTTATATTCTCCACTGCCTTCAGGGAGTTCGAAACCAGCGGCCCAATCGTAATGTTGGGCACGAAGTGGCCGTCCATGACGTCCACGTGAATGTAATCTGCGACCTCGTCGACCTCTTCGACCTCATCTTTCAACCTGCTAAAATCGGCGGATAGTATGGAAGGTGCAAAGGATACGTCCTTCATATTTTCACCTCGCTTCATCCATGATGAATAGCGCCATGTAACCACCAGTAAAGTACGAAATTCTTGAAAGTATAGCCCAGAATAGTATTTTTTTCACTTGGTCCAGCTCTTCCCCCTTCAGGTCAGTATATTCGTTCAGGTACCCAGTTGCCCTCCTGCTGGCATCGACTTCGATAACCGCTTCGAAAACGACAAGGGCAGCCAGGACACAGAATAGTCCGGCAGCCAGGTAGACAAGCGGGAGGTAAAAAATAACGCCCAGGACCAGGCTGACCGGGATCAAATAAGAAATTAAGGACCCGGCCACCAAGTACCAGCCGTGAGAAACTAGAGAGGAAAATACCCCTTCCCTTTGCCTCAGGTGAGCGGTCTCGTGAGCTGCTACGGCGAGGCCAAACAGGGAGTTACCGTCCGGTTCGGGAATCGTTATAACGTTCCGGTCGGGAAAAACACCACCACCCAGGAGGGTCGGGCGCTCCCGTATTTCCACTTCCGGTAAACCTTCCGCGCCGACTATCCGTCGAACCAGCTGACCGCCCGTAGTGCCGCGATTGGGCTCTCCCCCGGAGAACCTCCTGGCGTTCTCACGAACTTTCCCCACAACGAAAAGGTTCGCCCCGGCCAGAAAGATGAGAAAGCCAAAACCCGAAGCAAGCGTCAATTGGTCCATTCTCTATCCCCGCCGACAATGAGCTTTTTTGGATCGAATTGGGAATTTGCTAGTTGAAAATTAATCCTGCTCAACTATCATAATTTGGGTTAAAAGAAAAAACAGGGTCAACCGGGATAAATAATGTCAAAAGATAGAATACACCTCAACATCAAGGGTAGAGTCCAGGGAGTTGGCTTCAGGGCAAGCACCAGAAGGCGAGCCCGCGACCTCGGATTGACCGGCTGGGTAAAAAACCTCGCCGATGGATCGGTCGAAGCTGTAGCTGAAGGCCAGGAGGACGAACTGAAAAAACTGGTATCCTGGGCAAAAACCGGTCCCCGCCGGGCCAGAGTGGACGAAGTAAATAGCAAGTGGAAGGATTACGAGGACGAATTTACCGAATTCAACATTCGGTATTGATCGGCTCTACTCCTCCTCATCCTTGTAGAGATAGCGCTTTACCTTCTGAGTCGGCGTCTTCTCGAAGGGCTCCTCCAGGATCTCGATATCTCGCTTGCTCTTGATCCTCATATAGGGGGCGAGGCTCTTGGACTCGGATTTTATCTTTTCCCAGAGGAAGGACTTGATCGAGTTTTCTCCCTCTATACCTTTTTCTGCCAG
>CAZNVA010000067.1:0-7225 GCA_964576335.1 uncultured Thermotogae bacterium
TTCACGGTCTCCGGTAGCGGCAGGAGCGACCTGCACGCCTTGATCTACGAGCCTGGTGTCGGTACTCCGGCTGGACTACAGTCCGGAAACATCACCACTGGCGGTACCTTACCTGGTGCCGACTACGAGTACTCGAAGTTCATGATCACGGGTGGATACTCAGTGGGAGACTTACCTGAAGACCAGATCATCTGGAGTTTCGAAGGCGGAGGTCAGGAATAAGGGAAGGACTGATTACGAAGGCGGGCCCCTCGCGGGTCCGCCTTTTTCTTTCTAAAAATTAGAAAAGATGTTCTGACTAGACGGATAAAAAAGCAAGTACAAGTAATAGAGGGAGCAGGAGTACGAGAAAAAATGAGAAAATATAATAACTGGTTGAAGGCAGGGGTAGTGATGGCGACGACCCTTCTGGTCGTTTTGCTTTTATCCCTGGGTTTACCAAAAATTTGGGTGGAAGGTACCCCCAAAACCTGGGAGTTCGGGTTATCGGAGCTGGAGGGGTTTGCCGAGTTCAGCTTCTCCGCCGAAGAGGATGATCGCTTCGCTTTCAGTACCACCGGATACGGCTATTATCCCGCGGGGAGCCTCTTAGTCACGCTGGAGGAGGAGGAATTGAGTGCGGAATCACTGTTTGGCGTATTGACCCCGGCCCCCGTCAGGTTCGAAAAAAGCCTGACTATTCCCGTTCCTTCCGTGGAAGGGGGCGAGCTGAAGTTCCGGGCGGCGGTTTTCGGTTCTACCGGGTCCACTCTGGATTTTTACCTCCGGAAGACTTCCCAGTCAGTCCTGTGGGGGACTCCGGAAGCGGAAGCGATGTCGATTGAAGGACTGGGAGAGTCGGGCATAGAAGTTGCCTCTATCATCAGAAGCCCGGATCCCGACGGTGAGGGCTACCTCTACTACGGGAAGACATACCTGGTTTTCCAGAGTGACTCCAGGGTTAAAATATCCCGGGAAGCTTCCGAGGAAGACGACTACTCGTTCGTCGGCGGGAGCAAGTACGCCGGGGAAGGGTCCGCCCTCTCGGAGGTACCCAGCGGCCCGGCCTCTTTGGAGGTAGAAGGAAATAACGAATTCAAGATAACCGCCGGGGGAGACGACCATATCCACCTGCTGCTGGACGGCGTCGGGCTGGATAATCATTCAGTATCGCCGCACAACTCCACTGCTTACCACGACTACGAGGAATTTTCCCTGACCGGTTATTTCCCGGACGGGGGAATCAGAGAAGTCGAACTGGAGGGGAGTTGATGGGAGGTTACGCAGCGAGAACTGGCGAGGGGGGTTCCCCTTGCGGAATCGTTGACGCAAAAAGGACGAGCGGATCGTTTGTCGTTGTCGGTCTCGTCACCGTTGCCTTAGTCGTCGGTCTGGCATTGGTTGGATTTGCCGCTCCACAGGAAAGGTCCTCCACTTCTCTGACCGCCTCATTCGATTTTGAAAACGCATCTCTAACGGTAGTTTACAGGAGCGAGGCAGGGGAACTTGAGGCCACCTACGCCCGGGAAGGGTTAAGGAAGAAGATCAGATTAAGTTCCGAGGAGAGGCTGGGGGTCCTGATGGTTGTCTCTGAGGAAGGCATCACTCACACCGCCCGGTTTTTGGAGGACGGGGAAGTCTGGCGACCGGAGATTACGGCGAGCAGGAGGATGAAACTCTCTCAGCGCCCGGGCTGGTCGATATTTTTAGTGGAAGATGCTGGATCGAACGTAAATGATAAGGGGGTAGTAGATGAACAAGGTAAATAAATTCGCTTTGATAATGGTTCTGATGGCGGCGACGATTTCTTTCGGCGCTGGTTATCGGGGAGCAGCTGAGAACTGGGAGACGTGGAACCTTGCTTATTCTGACGGGGTGGTGCTGCAGTTTAACGAACACAATCCCGTCAAGGTACAACTGACCGACGGAAAGAATTTCGACTATCAGGCCTTGCTCGCAACGGACAACCAGGAGATAAAGGCCTATATAACGGGTGAAGGTTTCGATCTCTCCCAGGTGGTAGAAGTCAACCGTTCCGAATTACGGGCCGATATGTCCGGTGACAGCGAGGTGCTTTCGCTCTTTTCCTCCGCGGGAAAGGAAGTAGAGTTCTCGGCTGCCGGTGAAGGCTCGGCGGCTTTTGTCTGGAATCTCGGGGACCTGTCCTACGATTCCAAGCGGGTAAAAGCCCTTATCAAAGCCAGCGGCGACGAAGGTTTGCTCCGGGCGAATGTTGGAACGCCTGCCCTGGGGTTACCCTCGGATGAAGAGATAGTGAGCAGGACGTTGAGGGTCTCCATACGTACGGCACGAAGAATGCTGGAAGAGAGAGGGGTAAGGCTGCTGAACGCGGTAGACCAGCTCAAGCGGACCGGTACCAGGAACGGACTGTCCTTGCTCAGCGGAGCCGAACCCGCCGGTGGAGGCGGTGCGATAGTTAACCAGGGAGGCGGTGCGATTGACGTGAATTCCATGGACCCCGGTTCGGTATTTCAGGTCTACGTTGACAGTCCCAAGTACAAGGGGAATCTGCAAAATTCCCAGCTAAGGGTCCAGCTGCTCCACGAAGCCACCAACACGCCGCTGAGTGGTGTCGGGGCCACGCTCACGGTGGCCGGGCCGATTGACGGTCCAAATCCCGATCAAATAGTCCTGCTGGACCAGCTCAAATTTGAGAAAGAAAGGGGCGAGTATTACTATAGGTTTGACCCGGAAAACTGGTTGATAGATTATCGAGTCCTGCAGCCCGGGGGATACGATCTTTACGTCGACTTCGGAAATCTCCAGCAGGCCAAACTTCCAGTTACGGTGACGAACGACAGGCGAGTATTTTACGGGAGATATTGAGACCTATCTAAATAACCTAGGCCGATAAGGGGGCTGCTCTTCCCAGGAAGGTATACCCCTTTTCCCTCCTTTATCCCCGTTCCCGGGGTGCCCCGTGTTGGCACGGGGTTAAAAATAATAGTCCAGTTCGAAGAATATCTCCGTCGGTCCTTCCTCCGGGTCGAGCGAGACCCCGGTTCCCAGATCGAAATCCTCCGATAGACTGTTTTTTCCGTTCAGGGTGACAAGAGAAAGGTCGAACAGGTTTTTGCCGTTGGAAGTATCGAAATAAAAATCTAGACCGAGGTTAAAGCTCGGGTAGCCGGACGAACTGGAGCTTCTTGCCTCGATGGAGAATACCTCGTCAAAAGAAGTTTCGAGGTAATGCGAGGGTTTGTCCGGGTCTATCAGGTAATCGTAGGCTCTCAACTTTAGGTTCGAAGTGCCGTAATTGCGGTACAGGTTACCCTGGAGCGAGGTTATCGAACTGACTCTAACAGGCCCCAGGGGCATCTGTCTCAGTTCGATCCCCTCGAAGGCAAGATCGTAACTATAGGTGTCCGATCCGTCCTCCAGCATATCCATGTAAACCGTAAAGCAGTCGTAAGTTACGTCGATTTCCGGATCGAGAGTGACTGACTTGGTCTGAGGCGAGAACTTGACTTCGGTATCCAGGGTCAATGGATAGTCATCGCTCTCTATCCGAAAGTCGAACAGAGTATATTCGAACCCGTTTTTTCTACTAAACTTGGTTTCCGTGTCAAAGCTACAGCAGTCGAAAGAAAGTTCCCCTATTTCGGCGACCGTATTTACGTAGTGGAAGTTATTTAGGCTCTTAAGTGCTTTATACCGGGGCAGGGGATCGCCGCTCGAGTCGAACTCTATTAAGTCGATATCGTAACCGCTCCCCGAAGTTTTGCCGAGTACCTCGGATTCGGACTCCTTTAACCCGAACCTATTTTTGATGTCCACGGTCATGCCTTTGCTGCTTGCTTTTTTGAGAGTTAGCTCGGCTCCGGCCCCGAACTTTCCCGGAAACGGAGTTATATAGCCCGATTTCGAGACGTACTCGAGCAAAAGCAGCGTCTCAATGGTTGCCCCGCCGAACGTTACCGAACTCTCGGACAACCAGTAATCGAGCCTGTTTTCCTCGGGAACGAATACAGCTTCGGAGGAGACGTCGAAAATACCCAGCCGCCCGTCCAGCTGGAGTGACTGATTGCTAAGACCGGTTGTCCCTCCCGTATTTTTGAGCCTCGTCGTGCTTCCCAGGGTAAACGAATCGAGGGAATAGTCCAGATCCAGGCTGGAGTTATAGTTAATGAAATCTCCTGTCTCGGCCGGGTGAAGGTAGAGATCCGTCTTCAGGCTCCCCGACAGGGTTCCTTCCTCGTCCGGCTGAGCGGTTGCAGCGGCCCAGGGTAGTGACAGGGCCAGGAGGAAGACTACCACTAGAAATAAGATCCTGCTCGGTAACGACTCTTTCATTTGCAGTATGGCCTTTTTCTTCAAGCGATTGCCTCCGAAATTTTCATCAAAGGGGTAATAATCAATATACCACATTTAAGCGATAAATCAAACTAATGGGGATGACAATAAGGGATTCCTTCATAATAGCTCCCACTTAATGATCAATTCTTTTGTTTGCCCAGAAAAGGTCTCGTGTCTTGAAGGCACGAGAAATTTGTCCTTCCGCCGAGTTCTCGAAGCTCTTTGAGGTCCGAAGCGAGTGCTGGTTGAAATACTAACAGAGTTTTGCGGGCCGGTCCGGCGGAACGAGGGTAACAGCCACCTCTTCGACGGTTATTTCCTCCCTTTGATAAAAATTTCGTCTCCTCGGTGCCTAATCGTGGAAAGCGTGAACCCACAGTTTTCAAGTAGTTCTTTTAACTCGGATAGATTCATCCCGAAATCCGTTATGGATGGCCTGCTTGGATTGTCAAGATGAACTTCGCAGTATACTAGGCGGCAGGCTTGATCGCTGAGGCCCTCTTTTAGGCCTTCTATCACCAGGGGTTCGGATCCCTCGACGTCGATCTTCACCACGTTCGGTTGAGGAATTTCCCCGCGAGATATCAGCCTGTCGCCCATCGCGGTATCTACCGTGAGGTTCGTTTCATGGGAGTTTAAGCTAATCGTTTGGCCGTTGAAGTTGCTGTCACCCTCGGAATCCGACAGAGCCAGCCCCAGAATCCGTACGTTATCGAGATCGTTCAACTCTATGTTCCGCCTTAACTGCTCGAGGCGGGGTGGAAATGGTTCTACGGCCAGTACCTTTCCGGCTGGTTTTTTCGCAGGCAGGCAGGTATGGAGGCCCAGGCCGGCTCCCACGTCTAAAAATATGTCATCCGATTTCAGTTCGTCTATCAGGTCTTCCAGTATCTCGTATTCCGTCTTAAAACGCCACTTTACTTTCCTGTACCGGGAACCGTACGTTGAATCGAATACCGCTTTTGTGCCGTCTATTTCGAGGCTCATGCTCCTGAGGCCGTGTCGCAGGGCGTCTTCCAGAACTTTTTTGACGAATTTGTAACTAGAATTGAAAAAAGCCCCCGCCCCCTCCTTTCGGCCTATTTCGATTGCTTTGTGAAGCTTTTCCGAATCGATATTCATGTTATAATATAATAGGGGCTAATAGAGGTTAAAAAAAGCGGTTTTCAGTTTCAGTCCTTGTAGTAGATAAGATTAATCTCTGGTTATTTTCTCAATCACGGCCCTCTTCCGTGTACTTATTCGATTGATTCTTTCAGGATCACCAGGCTCCCGATGGGCCCGGTCCCAAAAACCTTCCACGAAAGGAGTGAGGAAGTCAAATAAACGGCGGCACCGATCAGGATCAGGGAAAAGAATTGGATCAGTCCGGAACCGATCAACCAGCTTAGGACCGCGAGGCTCCCGCCCATCAAGGCACTCCCCAGAAAGGCGGGAGTTACAGCTTTGAGTACGGATTTCGCGGAAAGGCGAGTAGCTCCGGAACTCCTGGACCACCAGATGGGAAGCGTGCCGGAAATCCCTAGCAGTACGGATATGGAGGCTCCGGCAATACCCCAGTAAATCGTTAAGGGATATATGGTGGCGGCTATAAGCGCGACTCTGACTAGGTTCATCTTGAAATCGATCTTGGGCTCTCCGACGGCCCGAAAAAGTGGCCCTCCCGTCGCGGCTACCGCCCGGACGAAGCCGGCAAACACGAGTATTTTTAAGGGTAGGATCATCGGAACCCATTTTTCTCCCAGGAAGATACGAACGAAATCGGGACCGAGGACGAATATCCCGACCGTCATCGGTAGAGTCAGGGAAATTACGGCGTTCAAGGTCCGAGAAAAGGCCTTCGTCAATCCGTTGAGGTCATCCTGAAGCTTGGAGTAAGCCGGGAAGGTAACCTGGCCGATGACGTGAGTGATCTCGGTAGCCGGCGTATTCGAGACCCGATAGGCCAGCTGATAAATCCCAAGCGCGGTAGTCCCAAGAACCCTTGCCAGGAAGATATCGTCTCCCTGGGTGGCCAAAAAGACGACGACGCTGCTCCCCAGAACCCATCTTCCGAAGTTCACTAGCTCTATTGCTTTGTCCCGGTCGAATTCAAAGCGCGGGCGGTAACCGTGTATCCTGTACGATAAAATTGTCTTCACCAGGTTCCTGGCCAGGAGCCCGAGAATCAGGGCCCACACGCTTCTGAAGACAAAGGCAAAAGGCAAAGCTACTGCTATGTCGGAAAAAGTCCCGGCGAATTGGTACAGGAACTGCTTATGGAATTCCAGTTCTTTTCGAAAATAGATTACGCCGATGTTTCTTAGGCTCTTCAGTAGCTCTGCAGCTCCCAATACGCGGACTATAAGCGTTGCCCTGGGCTCCCCGAAGAAAGCTCCTACCAGGGGAGCCCCTCCGACCAAGATCCCTCCCAGGAGTGAGCCGCGGGTGACCTGAACGGTCCAGGCTGTGTTCAAATAGGATTCCGTTTCCTCTTTACTCTGTACCAGTGCCTGGTCAAATCCCGTCCTGGAAAAACTCTCCAGGCTGGATAAGGCAAGCATGGCGATGCCGAAAAGGCCGAAGTCGCCCGGTGCGAGCAGGCGGGCCAGCACCACGGTTCTGATCAACCCGAAACCCCGCCTTGCTATTCGGAGAGTGAAGACCCAGACTCCGCCGTGCACCACGCGCTGCGAGAGAGAATCCCCAGGTTTTCTCAGCCAGCTATAGAGTTCATCTAGAGACATTTGTACGTGGGCGGTATTTACCCCGTTAACACCTTCAGTGTCCGCTCGATTCGTTCTGCATGAACGGGCCTCTTGCTTCGGTAAAGTATTTTGTGGACGTATGCTCCCGGGTTTTGGTCGATTTATCATGCACCCCGAAAGCCTTCTACGTTCACCCTACATATATTCTCGGTTGTTCCCGGTAAAGTCAATTCTTAATCCCC
>CAZNVA010000068.1:0-6963 GCA_964576335.1 uncultured Thermotogae bacterium
TGATCGATTTGAAGATAGAAGAGGTGGGTGAAGTAAGGAGCCAGTACGACGAACCGGTTGGGCCGGAAGAAATGCAGGGAACTGAAAGCACGATTGAAGTCTATCCCGAGTACGAGGAAGGACTCTACGGAATTGAGTCCAGCGACTACCTCCAGGTACTTTTTGGGTTCCACCTTTCCGAGGACTACTCGCTCGTCGGACCCCGGCGAAACGGAAAGAAGCGGGGCGTCTTTGCTTCCCGCAGCCCGAACCGACCGGGTTCGATCGGGTCCACGGTCGTCGAACTGCTGGAACGAAAGGGGAACGAGCTCAGGGTCCGGGGTCTGGATGCAGTTGACGAAACACCCGTGCTCGATATCAAGCCGTACGCCGAGCCGTTCGATAGTTCCTCGACCCCGGTAGAAGAAAGAAAAAAGGAACCGAGAGGAAGGATCAAGGAGCTGATGGAGGGCGGGAACCGAGAAAGGTTGTTGCTGAAAGCCGGCGAGCTCCACGGTCATTTCTGTCCTTTCCTGTCTCTCGGCGTCCTGGCCGGCCAATACGCCGTCTCGCAGCTAGGTAGCGTCGCGCCGGACATGGAGGAGATGGTAGCTATAGTGGAAACCAATAGCTGCTTCAGCGACGGGATCCAGTATTCCACCGGTTGCACCTTTGGCAACAACGCGCTGATTTACAGGGACTACGGCAAGACTGCCGCGACCGTTGCTTTTCGTAATGGCCCCGGGGTGCGGCTTTACCTGAGTCAGGAAAACCTCATCGAGGAGGAGTACCCCGAGGACCAGGAGCTATTTGACAAAGTAATCAAGGAGAGGAACGGTACCGAGGAAGAGGAAAGACGGATGAAAGAAAGGTGGCGGGAGATCGGGTTCGACCTGGTGGAAAGGGAGCCGGAGGAGCTTTTCAAAATCGAGGAGATCGGCTCGCCGGAGATCCCTGACTACGCACCAATCTACGAGGACGACTACTGCGAGAGCTGCGGGGAAAAGTTCATGGCTCCGAAGGGAGTGGAAAAGGACGGAAAGACTTTATGCCGCGAGTGCGGAGGGGGTTACCTCCAGCTCGATGGTAGCGGGTTAAGGCAGATCGAACCCTGAAAAAGTTTAACCCCGCCCCCTTACTGGAGGGCGGGGTGATTGACTGAACCGTAGCTAAGCAGGAGATGGACCTTAGCTAAAAGCGGTTTTCAAAGTGATCCGTCTTGTTACGGCGTACCAGTCCGGCTAGTTATTTTTTTCTTTCTCCAGAAGCGATAGCACTTTTTCCCTGAGCCTGTCTTCCAGCTCCGGTAACCTGTCTTGCAGCGGAGGCGATAGGTCCTCGTTCAGCTCCATGTTTTCTGGAATAACCCCCATAATCACTACCCTATCCGGGCGCTCACCCATCGTCTCCGAGAGCTCTATTGCCTCCAGCAGGTTGGCATCGTGCGTGCCTCGCACCTGAAGGTCGTTATCAACGTCGTCCGGGCTGAAGAATACCGAATCCCCCGGCTCACCCTTGCTCCGGATAGCGTCGATGATCAGGGCAGTATCGAGGTCCTTCAGGTGGTGCAGTATATTCATTCCCGAAGTACCTACTTCGTAGAACTCGACCTCGCCGGGAATTTCGCTCTCCCTGAGCCGGTTCAGGAGCACGATTCCGATACCGTCGTCACCTTTCAGGGTGTTGCCGACACCGAGTACGCCTAACTTACCCACTTTCCTCCTCTTATTCTACGAAATCTACGTCCAGGTGGTGCGTGGAACAGGATATGCAGGGATCGTATGCCCTGACGAGCATCTCGAGGTTTAGCTCGATCGTATCCTCTTCCTTCCCCTGGTCGATCAGACTCGGGGCAAGTTTTTCCATATCGTGCTGGATGTTTGCGTGATTCTGGTTCGTCGGAATAACGCAGTTCCCCGCAGCACAGATACCGCTTTCGTCGTAAGTGTAATCGTGGAAGAGCAAGCCGCGCGGTACTTCCACGCCGCTTATTCCTCTACCGGCCTGAACTTCTACGTTCGGTTCGTTGTAGTCGTCCTGCGGTTCAAGTCCGTCTTCAAGCAACTCGTCTATCAGCCTGATCGAGTCCTTGACGTTGTGAACTACTTCGACGAGCTGAGCTATGTTGTTCATAAACGGGTTGTGGTTTATTGGCTCAAGACCGAACCGTTCCGCGACTCCTTTCGCCATTGGGGCAAGCTGTTCGTAGTTGTTGTTCAACCGGGCCAGCGCGCCGACCATATAGGAGCTACGGTTATTGCGAGCGAACTTGGCCGTCGATTGTTCAACTACGTACTCGTTCGTCATGTCCTCGTAGTCCGTTACCGGGGAAATCCCGGTGTCGCTGGACTTGACCTGGCCGTCGTACAGGGCGTATTCGTCCTCGTTTGTCAGTGAAATGAACTCGGTCTCCCGTGAGAAGTCGGGGAACTCGTCCACTTTCGCCTCGCAGAGGTCAGCAACTGCCATCAGGTCGTTAAAGGAATTCTTCAACCTGTCCTTGAGCTCGAGCAGTTCGTCCTCGGTCGGTATCTTTGAGAACCCACCGGGAATGAGCCTCTGGGGGTGAGTGGTCCGGCCGCAAACCATGTCGGACATCTCGTTGGCCAGCCTGTGCAGCCTGATAACCGTCTTTAGTTCGTCCGGGTGGGAAGATGCAAGCGGTATAACGGAACCTTCTCCCATTAAATCCGGCAATGCCAGGTAACCGACGTGGAGAATGTGGCTCTGCATGTTTTCCGCGTGCAGGGCCAGCTTCCGCAGCTTTTCGTCCTGATCCGATATCTCCACTCCGAGTGCCGCCTCCGTCGCCTTGAGCGAAGCCAGCGTATGCCCAATTGAGCAGATGCCACATATCCTTGAGGTAATGTGGTGCAGTTCCTTCCAGCTGTGGTCGACGACCATTGATTCAAAGTAGCGCGGGGTCTCGATTACCTGCCACTCGCAGCGTTCTATCTCGCCGTCGTGAGCGTTTACCTTTATATTGCCGTGTCCTTCGACCCTGGTTAGGTATTCTACGTCGACGTCTATTTTTTCTTCGTTAGTCATTTTTGAGTGCCTCCTGTTGCCAGCCAAAGTAAAGGTTGAACTTGTTGATAACTTCGTTCACGGTCAATCCGTATTCTTCCAGGACTTCCTGGTGGGCGTTCTCGTTCGGGTTCGGTACCAGGCCGCGACAGCCCCAGCAGGTCGTTCCCTCGTTGACGCACTTGGAATCGCAGCCGGCTCTCGTGACCGGGCCAAGACAGAACGGACCCTGTTCCGAGACCGCCGCCTCCGGGTTATCCAGTGCGCTCTTGATATTGGCCACGTTTTTCTCCGGATTCCGTTTGAAGACGCAGACGTTCTCGTTCATCTTACACTCGACGCAGACCGGATAAGTCGGGATGCTTGGTTCTTTGCCCTGAACGAGCGATTCCACAACGTGAACGAACTCCGCCTTATCGATCGGGCAACCGTAAACGTAGTGGTCCACGTCGACGACGGCATCTGCAGGTTTGGCCTTGTCCCAGGCATCTATCATGTCGGCATCGTCGCCGTAAACCCTGTCCTTGACCTTCTCCGGCTGCTGGGAATTGCGGATGGAGTTTATTCCGCCGATGGCCGCACAGGAACCCAGGGCCACGACGATATCCGCGTTGTCCCGGATTCCCTGAAGCCTCTCGGCGTCGTGGTCGTTTGCTATTGATCCTTCGATAAATGCGATGTCGTAGTCGTCGGAATGGTCAGTCATGACCTCCCTGAAGCTAACGACCTCGACTACTTCCAGCAGATCCAGCAGCTTCTCTTCCAGGTTGGCGACCTGTAACTGGTCTCCTTCGCAACCGGCAAAATCGAAGAAAGCAACTCTCGGTTTCATTATATGGCCTCCTCAAAACCCTTGACTCTTTCGTAGTTAAATACGGGGCCATCCTGACAGGCGTAAAGCACTTCGTCGGCACCATTGATCTGGCAGTGGCCGCACTTGCCGAGCCCGCATTTCATCCTTCTTTCCAGCGAGAGGTAGATCTGGTCGTGGTGAACGTCCTTTTTGTCCAGCTCTTGCAGGACGAACTTGTACATGACCGGCGGGCCACAGACCACGGAGTAAGTCTCGTCGAGATCGATGTCGACACCCGGTATCAGTTCCGTAATGAGCCCGACGTTGCCGTCCCAGCACGCGTCGTCCGGACAGCAATCTACTGTAGCTTCGTGGTAGATGTCCTGTCTCTGTGCCCACTCCTGGACTTCGTCCTCGAACATCTGTTCGCATGGTTTCTTGCAACCATAAAGAATGTTGACGTCGTTGAAGTCGTCTCGCCTGTCCAAAACGAAGTTGATCAGGGAGCGCAGCGGGGCAATGCCGAGACCACCCGCGATGAACAGGAGGTCCTGGTTCTGGAGTTCTTCCGTCGGAAAACCGGTTCCGTAGGGTCCGCGGACCCCAACAGTTTCGCCAAGCTCCATCTCGTGCAAAGCGTTCGTGACGTTTCCCACGGCTCGCACGCAGAGCTGGAAGGGGTCAGCGCCCCTGGTCGGTGACGACGTAACGGAAATCGGTGCCTCGCCGACGCCCGCAATCGAGAGTTCTACGAACTGTCCTGGTTCGTGGTTTAACCTGTCTCCATCCTCCAGTTCCAGTTCGAAAAGTTTAGTATCGTCGGTTAATTCTTTTTTGCCGATTATCCTTGCTTCTCGGGGGTTATATAATGATGCTTCCGCGTTCATGAGGTTCCCTCCTTCATTTTGTTAAATACGTCAACCGGGTCAGCTATGTCCGGCAGACACTGTTCCGAACACCTGCCGCAGCCAACACAGGCGATATCGCCGAAGCGATCGTACATGTACCTGCCTTTCCTCATGTACCTGTGGCGATACCGGGAAGCCTTTTCCTCTCTGAAGTTCTCGTCCCCGGCTACCTCGGCAAATGCTTCCAGCATGCAACCGTCCCAGGTCCTTAACCTTTCACCTTCCGACAGGGAAATGTCGTTGACGTCCTTGACGTCAAAACAGTAACAGGTCGGGCATACGAGGTTGCAGGTACCGCAGCTGAGGCACTCCTCAGCGTTTTCCTCCCAGAATTCGTCGTTTCCGTAGTATTTTTTCAGCATTGTCGGTAGTTCCAGCGGGTCGAACTCAGGGTCGTCCCGGAACTTTTCCGGGAGTGCTTCCAGAGTATCTCTTACCTTTTTTGCCTCTTCCGGTTCTATGTCGTCTACTGCCTCTCCCGCCTTCTCCAGCAGATCGCTACCCTTGGAAGAGCCGACCTCGATGGCGTAGCGATCACCGATGTCCGTTAACATGATATCGTAACCGCTGTCCGTGGTAGCGGTTCCCATGGTATGAGCAAAGGAATACTCGGAAACGTTTACCATGTTGACTCCAACCAGGACTGATTGGCGCCGCTTTTCGAGATAGTTTGGGTCCTCGTGGGTGTCCTCGAAGACCTTGTCCATCTGCTCTATTGCGACCAGGTCGTAGGGGTGAACTCCCATGATTATCCTTGGTACGACCTGATTTACCGGAGTCGTTTCTCCCTCTTCCAGGTTGTACTCGACCAGGGTTTCCCGCTGGGGCATGAAGTACTTTTTCGGGGGGAGAATGGTAACGTCGTAATCCAACCTCAAGTCCTCGGCTTTATGCAGGGGGTCGAAAGCAAATTTATTGCTCTTCGATTGCACCCCTACGACTTCTCTTTCGTCGTTTTCGATTAAATCATCGACGAATCCGTTGAAATCGCCCTTATTGATTGCTTTCATGTTGCCTCCCAGTTATTTTAAAATTTCGGTCAACCAGCTGAGAAATCTGGTTTACCTCCCTCGGACGTACAGTTAATTGTTTCATTCTTAGTTGTTAGGTTGTTCGCCGTCCTCCGGGCAGGTCATTTAGACCCACCGTCTTAATCTTCCACTAAAAACCGAAACATCCGTTCGGAATATCCAGCCGAGCGGTATTCGGTTTTTAAGCTCCGTACCCTTGCGCACGCTTATAATTTTTTCGCTAATCCCCTTCGTAAAAGACAGTTCTCGAGCATACGCGTGAAGGTATTCACTTTCGATAGTAGGGTAAGACAAGATATTTATCTTTTCAAGAAAATCCGGCCAATTATCCTCGCTATTTCCCTTAAATAGGTTTAAAGCTCTAAAATTGCAGAAGGAGATCAGGTCTGGTCCGGCAAAATAAGCTTTGCTGTATTATCCAGTTAAAAAAGGGAAAACGAGCTACTGGAGACGGGACAAGTCAAATTATCTCCACAATTTGTTGAAAAGTTTATTTCCTGGTGGTAAACTAAAAATCAATTAGCGGGATAAGCTATCCCACAAAAAAACAACCTATCATTTGGAGGTACCAATTAATGCGTCGTATATCTCTGGTTTTAGTACTCACCCTGGTTTTTGGTCTAATCGTTATGGGAACAGCCCGCGCTCAGGAAACAAGGACGGTTGTCGACGGTCTGGGAAGAGAGGTAACTCTTGAGGGAACTCCACAAAACGTAGTCACGACTATAGCTTCTACGACGGAAATCGTCCTCGACCTGGGGGTCAATGAGAGGTTGGTTGGCGTGCCGGATTTGACCCAGTACCTCTCTTACGTTCCCGAGCTTCAGGCGAAGGCCGAGGACAAGACGAAAGTCGGCGGCTTCAAGCTTTCCATGGAGAAAATTGCTTCCCTGAGCCCGGACCTGGTGGTTCTGGATGCCTCGGCTCAGCAGGGAACTATAGATAAAGTAAAAAACCTCGGGGCCACTGTCTACGCAGCCGGTAGCAAGGACATGGATGCGGTGCAGGAAACTATACTCGAGCTTGGTTACCTGACGGGCACCCTGGAAAGGGCGGAGAAGATAGTGGGGAAAATGGTTTATAAACAATTCCGTCTTGCAGAAGCTATCGACGAGCTCGATCGCAAGAAGAAAGTCTTCTACACGGTTAGCCCCCAGATGTATACGCCCGGAGGCAATACGTTCGTCGGCCAGGTGCTGGAAATGGCCGGTTTGGACAACGTCTT
>CAZNVA010000069.1:0-6919 GCA_964576335.1 uncultured Thermotogae bacterium
AACCTTGACAATCTCATATCTTTGTGATACTATAATGAAAATTGTTTAGTGAAGTAGTGAAAAAGCCAGAGGATACCAATGAACAACGCAGAAAATACTGACTTTGGAGAGTACGAGATGAAAAAAGGTCAGGCTAGCCAGAATCTGAGGAAGGGAGCCAAGTTGAAGATGGGCTTTCCGCCCATCGTATCCTTCACTAAACATCACCTGCCTTAATCGGGCAGCAATGAACCCCAAGGCCGATTGAAACTGAGGGGTAATTTCAAAAAGATCTTTAAACTTTCTAACTAAATAGATTTTAAGTGATGCTCACACCCCCTCGGCGGAGCATTCGGGCAAGTTCGACCTCCCCTCCGGTCGAACTTGCCTAACTTTCCCTTATTTTCCGATATTTTTCAGGCCGGCAGGTTTTTCCGATTTCCGGAGGGAGGCACTTGTTTTCAAATTTGAATTCATTAACCAAAAATACCTATATACGAGGTGTAACAAAAAACCATGCGAAGCAAAAACTTTGTCATAATTTCTCTGTTGCTCGTTACTGCTATAGTATTGACTTTTGGTCTGGTAAGTCAGGCACAGGAAGAACCGACTTACAAATTTGCCACCGAGGCCGCCTGGGCTCCGTGGGATTACTACAACGAGGAAGGCAAACTGGTCGGGATCGATATTGATATAATCCGGGCAATAGCGGAGGTCGAAGGCTTTAACGTGAAGTTCGTTACCGCTTCCTGGAGTTCACTGATACCGATGGTCAACATGGGCAAAGCCGATATGACCGGCGGTGGGATGTCGATTACCGAAAAGAGAGAGAAACGGGTCGACTTTACCGAGCCCTATTGGTTTACCGAAATGGCCGTCCTGGTCCGGGAGGATTCCGACCTGCACATATTTAACGCGCTCAGTCACGGGGCAACGATAAGCAACCAGAGCAACACGACCGGAGCCGAATGGGTGAGGCAGAATCTGATCGAAGCCGGTTACGACCTTGACCAGAAGTTGTTTGAAACCTACCCGCAGGCGGTTCAGGCCCTGATTGCCGGCAAGGTTGACGCGACGGTACAGGACAAAACAACTGCCGAACGGGTCGTTTCTCAGGGCAAGCCAGTAAAAATCGTCGGATACTTCCGAACTGGAGAGGCTTACGGTTACGCCGTACAGGAAGGTGACGAGGAGTTGCTGGCAACGCTGAACTCCGGTCTCGAGAAGCTCAAGGAATCGGGTCGGTTTGACGAAATAGTCAATAAATATCTCAATAATTAACGTAGTTTAAACCGTCGTTCCGGGCGGGTCGCTAATTACGACCCGCCCGTTTAATACGGACGAGGGGGTTAGAGTATTGCAAGCATTTATAGACCAGGTGTTAATACTCTGGAGCAATTCCAGCGCGCTGCTCAAAGGGCTTGAGGTCACCCTGGAGCTTGGTTTCTCTTTTTTCGCGTTTGGCTTTGTCCTGGCAATTTTTATCGCTCTGGGGATAGTTTTCGCCCCGAAGTTCGTTAGCTCGCTGCTTTCGGGGTTTTCCTGGGTTTTTCGTAGCCTGCCGGCCATCATTTTGCTTTTTATCTTTTACTACGGCCCGGCAAGAATCGGGCTCGATATTTCACCTTTCTGGGCGGCACTGCTGGCTCTGGGGCTGAGGCACGCTGGTTACCAGACGCACTACTTCCGGGGCGCGATCCAATCAATTGGAACTGGCCAGCTCGAAGCGGCGCGGTCGCTTGGAATGAGTCTGCCCCGGGGGTTGTTCGAGATAATCCTGCCTCAGATGCTTCGCTTTTCCCTGCCGGCCAGCGCAAATGAATACGCGATTACCATCAAGGATACTTCCCTCGCTTTTGCCATCGGTGTAGTCGAAATCCTTCAGCAGGGGAAGTACATTGTGGCCCGGGAGTACAACCCGCTGGCAGTCTATATCACCATTGCGGTCATTTACTGGATAATTACGCGGGCAGGGACCCGGATCTTTGCCTACCTGGAGGACAGATACATGGTTCCGGGTTTCGATCTTGAGAGGTAGAACTTTGGCTAGAAAAGCTGATTTAGACGACCAAAAGGAGCGAGCACAGGCATGAACTTCCTGATCTACGTATGGGAAATACTTCCGGCACTGGCTGACGGAATCAAGATAACGATGATCATGACGGCTACGTCCATGGGGCTGGCGGCAGTTCTGGGGGTCATCGTCGCGCTTGGCAAGATGTACGGACCTCGACCAGTCCGCGCGTTCTGTTCCTTCTACATCGAACTGTTTCGTGGTACTCCACTGCTAGTTCAGCTGTTTATCATTTACTACGGGTTGCCCGAAGTGGGGATTAACTTCCCCTCGCTTACCGCTGCAATTGTGGGTTTTGGTCTCAATAGTGGCGCCTACCAGGCGGAGTACCTCCGGGGGGCGATTCAGTCGATCAAGACGGGCCAGCTCGAGGCGGCAAGGTCCGTCGGGATGAGTTTTTTCACCGCGATGCGGACGATAATCCTGCCTCAGGCCCTGCGACGCGTCATACCCTCGTGGTCAAATGACGTGATATATACGTTAAAGTACACTTCCGTTGCCTTTATGATCGGAGCCCAGGAACTTACCTCCGCCGGGAAGATAATGGCCGGACGGTATTTCAGGTTTGCCGATACATTCATAATCGTTGGGGTTATATACCTGATTCTGGTCTATATCTTCTCCTCCATCATTAACAATATGGAGAGGAGATTGCGGATACCTGGCTTTGAAATGAGGGACTGAACTCTCCGTAGATCCCGAATCCGGCTGCTTTTAATTCGACCGAAGTTGCTTCGCCGTTGCGCCTGGGGGCAGGGTAAGGTTACTATAAATTGATCAAATATGATCAAGAGCAAGGATTACGACGAAGAACGGTTTAGCCGGCAGCTGGGTATAATCGGACCGGAAGGACAGGAGGCGCTCAAAGAGGCGACGGTAACCGTGGTCGGTCTGGGTGGGCTCGGTTCGCCGGCCGCTTTTTACCTTGCAGCCGCCGGGATCGGGGAACTGGTTCTCGTCGACCACGACGAAGTCGCGCGGAGCAATCTCAATCGACAGATAATTCACGGGGAAAAAGACCTGGGAAAAACCAAGACCTTTTCGGCCAGCGAAACACTGCAGGGCCTCAATTCTCGGGTGCAGGTTAAAGGACTGACTATGGAGCTGGAGCGAGGGAACCTGGCTGAATTACCCGAAACCGACCTCATAATTGGTGCTCTGGACAACTTTCAGGCGAGGTATCTGCTGAACGAGTTCGCAGTTAGCGAGGGTGTTCCCTTCGTCCACGGGGCCGTCGAAGGGTTCAGGGGGCAGCTGGCCACTATTCTACCGGGGGAAACCCCCTGCCTGCGCTGTATCTTTCCCGAGGAGCCTCCGCAAGCGGATAACCTGCAGGTCATGGGCCCGGCAGCCGGGGTAACCGGTGTCATGATGGCCGCTGAAGCAATTAAGTACTTCACGGGTTCGGGGACGCTGGCAGCGGGGGAACTGGTTTTGCTCGACCTGGCGGAAAACGAGTTCGACAAAATCGAAGTGGGGAGATCAGAAGGCTGTCCTACCTGCGGAAACATCTAGGGTTACGTATTTCCTCTCTCACTCTTCTACAATAATACCGGCACCAGCCATTCCACGTGGAAGCAGGTCGGGTAACCAATTTCGGTTCGACCGGATACGGGTGGGATTGTTCGTTTACTTAATGGGAGGTAACTTGGATACGGCAAACACTTGATGTATATGGTTTTAACCGTTCCCCCGGAGGTGGCGCATGACCCCTTCAGCTGATTTACTGCAGGCGCTGAGCTTTTTGACCCTGTCCGCTGGAATTTCGGCCGTATTCGTACGACTTATTCGACTTGGGGGATATTTCCGGAAATAACTGCGGTCATCGAATGAAGGGTGTAAGAGCGGAAGGCGTTTAAAAATGGCAGGCCGTATCGGTTTGACTGCTTGAGGTCTGACAAGAATCCGTTCGATTAAAAATATAAAACATGAAACCGCAAAAAAGGTGAATTGATCAACTACCTCCTCTTGGGTTGATTGGTGGGAAGCGAAGGTGTACCGGGTTTTAGCCTCCTGATGGAACTAGCCCCAGCGGTCGGTTCTACCCTCAGGAGGCTTTGTTTTTTTGTCTACGATTAAAAAATTTTAAACTAATCAAATAAAGGAGGCTTTAAAGTTGAACAACCGGAGTTTCGTAGCGGCTCTGGTGATTCTCACGACTCTTTTAGGGGCGACCCTTCCTTTCAAAACGTTTCTGATAGCTGTTGGTGGGACGAAACCGGAGGTCGGAGTCGACTGGCGTACCGAGTTCGAAGCAGCTCCCGAAGAAAAAGGTCTGGAGACCGAAGCATTGTCCGAACTCGACCTGTCTTACGGCAACGAGCTGCTTCAGGTTGACGGCGAAGCCGAAATAGATAAAGGTGGTATTGCTGACGGTGCCATTGCGCTGGAAATAACGAATGGCGGATCAAGCGGAGGGGCTGAACTGGAGTTGGGGTCGGCCTGGAAATCCGTAGAATCGTGCAACCTCTCCTCGGAGCTTGGTTTCGGTTCGGACCGGGAGCTGTCCGCGGAATACGAGACCGATAATTGCCCTGGCGCGGAGGTCAACGCTCCGGATAGAGAACTGGCGCTGAACCTGGAACTTGGTCTCGGGGAGGAGTCTTCCGCTGGCGTTTCCGCGACTTTTTCCTCGAATTCTGGTTCACTGATTTCGACCCCCGAGGACTCCGAAGTGGAGTTGGACGGGCTACGTGCCGGTGAGATAATTTTTAATCCAGTTTTTGAGGCGGAAGGGCTGAAGCCGGCCGAGTTCGAACTCAATTATGAAGTGGCCAAGCCTCTTTTGACTGATCCGGACCTCTCGCTGGAAGGCGAGCTGACCTGGCAGTTTTCCGAAGACCTTATCGAGTTCGCTCCGGAACTGGGCATGGAGCAAGGGGTAATTTTTCTCGAAGGCGAAGTCGGGAAGTTGCCCGATGATTACGGCCGGATCCTCCGGGTCGAGGAGCTGGGGCTCAGCGATCTCAGTCTGGGAAGGTGGGAGGTCGAGGCGGTGAACGATTTTACCTCGGAAGAAGTAGAGCTGGGCCTATTTACGGAGGGGGAAGTTTTTGAGCTGGGACTGAGTCTCCTGCTTGGCGGTACCCGCAAATCTTATCCCGTATACCTGGAGGAACTGGGCGGAAACCTGACCTGGAGCCCCGAGGAGAGTTACGAAGTCGAGTTCTCCGCCGAAACGGGTTTTGAAGAGAATTTTCCGGAAGTAGCCGTAGTGGCGGACTATTCCTTCTAACTTTTCCGTGGTTAGAAACCTTTTGGGCTGGAACTAACAGGTTATCCTGTTTATATTTTACGGAATTAATTGGTACAATCTTGGCCCACCAGGTGCCTATATGGAAGATACAGGTAAAAGGTGGTGCAAACAGGACTTCGGATAAAAAACCCATCGGAAAGGAGGCAGCTTGCGCGAATTCGAGAGCAAGGAGCAGTGGACGGTTTCGGCCCTTCTTTACCTCGGGCTGGGGGCTGTCGTCATGCAGTTCAGGGGCGCCATGCTGCCCAATTTTCAGGCCGAATTCGGCGTTTCCGAGTCACTGCTCGGTTTGGTGTCTCCGGCCGGAACCATCGGCTTCACGGTCGTAGCCCTGACCACCGGAATGGTCGCGGGAAGAGTCGATATCAGGAAGTTCATTCAGGTTGGAGCTTTGCTCACTGCAATCACGACCTTCTTGATCGGACTGGCCCCGCTGTATTCACTCTTTCTGGCAGCCATAGTCCTCCGTGGTATGGCCGGAGGGATGCCGGGTGGGTTGACCAGGCCCATCCTCGGTCACCTTTATCCGGAGAGCAAGGGCCGAATTTTCAACATCCACGAGGCAGTCTGGGCCTTTGGAGCTGCCTGTGGGCCACTTGTGGCAAATTTGGTGCTTCACTTTGCCAGCTGGAGGTTTGGTTACTACCTGCTGGGGATTGGTTTCGTGCCCGTATTCCTGCTCATGTTTTATACGGCGGACTTTCCGGCGGAGATCGAGGAAGAGCCGCTGACGTTTGACCAGTTTTCGGAGATAATCAGGCACCCGGTAGTTATTGCCGTGGGGGTTGCCCTGTTTTTGAACGTCGGCGTCGAGGGTGGCTTCTTCACCTGGTTGCCTTATTACCTCTCACGAACCATGCCTCAGAGCGTGGCCAATTTCGCTCTAACGGGCTTCATCGGTGCTTACGTCCCCGGCCGGTTGTTAAATAGCTACCTTTCGGAAAGGTTTTCTTACACGACGCTAATCCTGTTTGCAGCTGTAATCATCACGGTACTGCTCGGGGTCGCTTTCTTCCTGGTCGGCGGCTACTGGCAGATAGCCGTCATAGTGGGTATTGGCTTTTTCATATCCACCGTTTTCCCCAACTTGTTCTCTCTGGCTGCCCGAACGTATCCCCAGCATAGCGGGCCAATCAACGGGCTCGTGATGACGTTTGACCCGCTCGGTATTTCCATATTTCCGCTGATCATGGGGGTTATAGCTGATAGCTTCGGGGTGGGGGTTGCGATGAAATCGCTTATCGTGCCCATGCTGGGGGTAATACTGACGCTCTTTTTCTTAATCTGGAAGGTCGATAAGTCGGAGGCCTAAAGCGAGGAATCAGGTCAACTGGACGGTTTTCGGGCCAGCATTTTGAAGTCGGTTCGTTCTGTAAGGTCGAGGATATCGTCGAAGCTTGACAGAACTCCGCTCTTCCAGGTCGTGTACTCCTGTCTCTCCGCGATTTTCATTCCCTTTTCCCTGAGGAATTCTTCAAGATCATCGGAGTCGATACCGTCCTTTCGATCGATGTGGTAGTCTACCATATCGCTGTCCTTCTCCGGTGCTCTCCAACTGTGGAAGCTCGTTCTTGGCGTGAGAAACTTGTCAAGATAGCTTAAATTACCGT
>CAZNVA010000070.1:0-6916 GCA_964576335.1 uncultured Thermotogae bacterium
CCCGGGAACTACATGCATCCCATTGGACCATCCGGACCTCGGGAGAAACTTTCTCCCGCGCTTCCGGGTGCCGCGAGAGGACTATTACTTCGTGACCGGCATCGAGCAACTCCCTACTCAGCTCCCTTCCGATCAGCCCGGTTCCTCCGGTAATAATGACGCGCAATTTGACCTCCTGAAGGGGGATTCAAGAAACCGAACCACAAACTTAAGGGGTCCTATTAATCCTCGAAGCCAAAGGCGGATTTGACGCTGGCCCCGCCGTCGACGTGAATTATTTCTCCGGTTACCATGCGGGACTTGTCCGAAAGGAGCCAGGCACACGTATCGGCGACGAACTCCTGAGAACCGCTGCTATCCCAGTCAAGCGGTGCCGCATCCTCGTATTCCGAAGCCATAGTGGAAAAACCGGGTATACCCCGTGCCGACAGCGTTTTCATCGTTCCTGCGGAAATCGCGTTCGCCCTGATATCCTCCTCGCCAAGTCTTACGGCGGCCATCCTGGTGAGGTACTCCAGTGCTGACTTAAAGAAGTTCATCCAGCCGTAAGGAGGCCAGATATCTTCGGTATCAAAGCTAAGCGAGACTATACTCCCGCCTCCCGACAGCAAGGGGTAAAACTGACGGGCCAGGACGAAGAGCGAAAAACTCGATATATCGAAACCCTCGAGAATCTTTTCCCTGTCGGCCTTAAAGAAATCCGGATCTATGCACTCCCTGTCGGCGTAAGCTATGGAGTGCACGAGCCCATCCAGCTCTCCCCATTTACCGTCAACCTTTTCCCTGGTTGCTTCGATCGTTTCCGGTTCCGTTACGTCCAGCTCCCAGACCGGCGGGCTTTCGGGTAACCTCTCCGCGGCCCTTTCCGTCCTCTCGACCTCGGGAGAGGTCAAGACCACTTCGCCGCCCTGGTCCATAACTTCCTCGGCTATCCAGTAAGCAGCCGAACGTTTGTTCCTGACCCCCGTAATCAGTACCTTCTTGTCTTCCAGCATAACAACACCTCTTATCGTCTCTTCATTTCCACCAAAGTAAAAAACAAAATTCCGGACACAACTACGTCTTTTGCTGGTTTTACTATAGCGGGTAAAGCCGTACTATTAAAGATGACAAGCTATATGCTCGGCCAGGCCAGGGAAGTTAATTTAACCAATCGGAGCGGTTTTCCCGGGCCGGGCTTCGCCACAGAGGTGCAAGATATTTGGACAAGAAAACAGGAAAGACCTCTGGCCGACAAAGCGAAAGTACTCAAGACAGATCCAAATGGACTGAGGAGGATGTAACATGCAAAACTTTACCTTTCAGAACGGAACCGAGATTGTATTTGGAAAAGGAGTAGAGGAGGAGACAGGAGAGAAGGTCAAGGAGTTTAGCGATCGGGCACTTTTCCTTTACGGGCAGGGGAGCATAAAGGAATACGGTATTTACGACGGGGTGTTAAGCTCACTGGAGGACAGCGGAATTGAAACGGTAGAGCTCGGTGGAGTCCAGCCCAACCCCAGACTGAGCCTGGTAAAAGAAGGGATAGATTTATGCGAGTCAAACGACCTGGATTTCATCCTCGCGGTCGGAGGTGGCAGCGTAATTGATACGGCGAAGGCTATCGCGATCGGGGTTCCTTACGAAGGGGACGTCTGGGATTTTTACGAATCCGACAAAACCGTCGAGAAGGCCCTGCCAATCGGAACGGTACTAACGATACCGGCTGCCGGTAGCGAATCCAGCTCCGGATCGGTTATTACGAAGGAAGAAGGGGGTTACAAACGTGACGTAGGCAGCGAAAAAATCCGACCGAAATTTGCAATCATGAATCCCGAGTTTACGTATACGCTGCCGGACTTTCAGACGGCCGCCGGCGCGGCGGACATAATGAGCCACGTCATGGAGAGATACTTTACAAACGAGCCGGACGTCGATTTTACCGACAGGCTGAGTGAAGGCACGCTGAAAACGATCATCGAGAACACACCGAAAGCGATCGAACACCCGGAAAGCTACGGCCCCCGGTCTCAGATAATGTGGGCGAGCACCGTTGCCCACAATGACCTGCTCGGCACCGGGCGCGAGGAGGACTGGGCTTCGCACAAGATAGAACACGAATTGAGCGGCATGTTCGACGTTACTCATGGCGCCGGCCTGGCGATAACTTTTCCGGCCTGGATGAAGTACAACTACCAGAAAAACGTCGAGCGGTTCGCCCAGTTCGCCGTTCGCGTCTGGAACGTTGACCCGGACTTCTTCTCCCTGGAGGAAACCGCGCTTCAGGGTATTCACGAGCTCGAAGAGTTCTACGAAAGTATAGGGCTCCCGACACGACTGGAGGACCTCGAAGAGGAAATTTCCGAAGAGGAAATGAAAGAAATGGCGGCAAAATGTACCGAAGACGGTCCCGTAGGTAATTTCGTCGAGCTAGACGAGACGGACGTACTCAAGATTTACAAACTGGCCCAATAAAAAACTGAAGCAATAAACAGGCAAACGTGGACTTTTATTCCGGCTTCCGGGAATTGCGGCTGGAACGCCCCGGCGATTTCCGGAGCCGGGTTGCCCGTTTATCCCCGGGAGAGACTACCCGAACCGTCGTTTTTCAGCTGGTTCTGTCAGAGGGTCCGAACCATTTTAAAACAGGAAACTCGTCCCTGCCAGATAACCGATCAGGGAAACGGACGCGGAAAGCACTCCGCCCCAGAGGAGGTCGACGAGCGTAACCCGAAGCGGCCAGTTCGCAAGCGTCGCCAGGTTCGTCAGGTCGTAGGTGGCATAGGTAATTAGTCCGAAGAGAAACCCGATGCCGATACTCCAGGCGAGCGACTCCTTCTGAATCGCGGGGTTTACCACGAAGAGTATAATTCCAACCACGAATAGAAGGTAGAAAGCAAAGGCGGCTGCCCAGTTGGTCGAATCCGCCATGAGTTCTCCAATCTGCCTTCTATAGAAGTTTCGGGCTACCACACCGAGCCAGGTAAAATCTATGGCAAGGAAAGCTCCAAGGCATATCAGATAGAGGTAAATCTGTCGTAACAAGTTCATCTTCTCACCTTCCAGATTTGAAAATACAATTTTTCGGTCTTGACTACCGCCATATAGCTGCTCCCGGTCAAGCCCCCGGATTTTTACCAAGTACCTCCAGGACAATACGAATGATGATAAGGCCCCAACCAAGGGATATTATGAACCAGACGACCTTCTGCGCTGCCTTTATGGCACCAAATAGGATCAGGGAGGCAGTCAGTATCCCGAGATAACCCAGAGGTTCCTCCAGCTCGGATACGTCCACTCCTGCGGTTAAATTGACCAGGCTAACCAATCCCTTTCCGATTATCCCGGCAGCAGTATGGAAAAACGTCAGAATCCTATCCAGGACTCCGTCCGACACCATACCGGCCGTTCCGCCATCAGCGGAAAAAGCAACGGAAGGAAGAACTCCCAGAATCAAGCCAGAAAGCAAGAGGACGCCGATTGCCCCGGTCGAATAACGGATAACTTTTTTCATGGCTGACCCTCCCTGTCAGAGAAGACAGAAAAAATGATCCTGATCTCACAGAAACCGTTGTGGAAAAACCCGTTCTAATTTTATTTATATCCTCTTTTCCCCGTAAAAACAAATTTAATCATCTATCCAGGCTGGAGTCAACTTGCCCCGGGGAAACCTGGGGAAGCGTCCGACCTCGTTCGTTAAATTACTTCAAAAGAAATAACCAACGGACTGCTGAAGCCCAACTTCATGAAGCAGGGGGCAGGTCGTATTTTTCGAAACTCCAGGAGGGAAAATAAAAAAGGGAGGCAAACTCAAGTTAACGGGTCTCTGAATGGTATAAGCAAGAAAATTTTTTTGGGCCGGTAAAACGATTTCTTACCGGCCCTTCAACTTTTTAATTTTCTCTCTCGCAGAAGGTCTCCGGGTAAATTATCGTTCGCTCGCGTTTAGATGGATTAACTCTATATAGTATATATTCAACCTGGGCTGAGCCAATATTTCAGGCCAGCTATTTATCCCCTAAGTTTCTACATATAGAATCGCCCATCGGATCAACCGGTAATCTAAGCCTATCTTTTGATATGACCCCGCTTTCTCTGCAGTTTTGGATTTCTTTTTACTTCCTTAACCAACCAGACGTAATAAATGGTTTCGTCCAACTCGTCCGCCAGTTTCCAATCCGGTTTATCCATTCTGCTTCTGATATACTCGACCTTTTGAGTTTTCTGAGAGGTCTTAATGTTATCGCCTCCCTAAATAAAAGCCGAAGGGCTAAGACCCGCTAGGTCAAAATATCTAACGTATATGGAAGAACCTCAACCGTCGAGGTTCTTTTGAATCGAGATGTATAAGACCAATTAATTTTCAACTAAAAGACCTTTCGATATATTACAAGTATATCACATAGACCGCTGTTTTTAAAATTGGTTCGTGAAAATTGGTAAAACCATAAATTGTTATCCTATAAAAAATATTTAACACCATAAGAGTAACCCACGGAACGGCAAAAGACCATGGTAAGCTGGGCAGAACCTAAAAGTGGGATGTATTGAAGGATGCAGTTTAGATGAAAAAATCGGCTAGAGAAGCAACCAGGAAGCCAGTCCGAGCAGGAAAATAAACCCGGCCACGTCGGTTACCGTGGTCATCCAGATGTTGGCGGAAAGAGCGGGATCGAAACCGATTTTTTTCAGACCAATCGGGATGGCGACACCGGCAATACCTGCAACTATTGTACTGAGTACCATGGCAAGACCTACAACCAGAGTCATCTTCAACGAACCGGTCCAGACGAAAGCAATTACTCCAACCAGAGCCCCGATGGAGACCCCATGTAATAGACCGAGCGACGCTTCCTTCAGCAGGGCCCGCCAGGCGTGCCCAACCTTTATCTCCCCCAGAGCAATACCACGAACGAGCAGGGAAACCGTCTGTGTGCCGGAATTACCACCCTGGCCGGCAATAATCGGCATAAAAACGGCGAGAACGGCGTAGCGGGCTATCGTCTCTTCAAAGTACCCGACCACAAGAGCGGCCAGGAGCGCAGTACCGAGGTTAACGACAAGCCAGGGGAGACGGTGCTTTACGGAAGTTCGCCAGGGAGTCCAGAGAGACTCCTCCCGGGCATCGCTGATACCGACCATCTCCAGCATGTCTTCCGTATCTTCCTGTCGGAGGACATCCAGTACGTCATCGATCGTAATTACCCCGAGCAATTTTCCAGAATCACCGACGACCGGAAGCGCCAGGTAGTCGTACATGTCGAAGAGCCGCGCCACGTCCTCTCTGTCCAGTTCGGGTTTGACGGTTTTTACGTCGGTATTCATTACGTCCCTGAGTTCAAGGTCCGGCTCACGAAAGGCAAAGTTCCGTAGGGGCAGGACGCCGCTCAGTGTGCCTCCTTCGTCGGTTACGTAGACGTAGTTGATTTCCTCGAGGTTTTTTTCTTCTCCCCGCAGCTTTTCTACCGCTTCCCCGACGGTCATGTCCTCCGGCAGGCTCAAAGCCTCCGGCGACATGGTACCGCCTGCCGTATCCGCCGGATACTCGAGCAGACTCCGTAGTCGTTTTCGCGTCAGATCATCCAGCCGGTCGAGTAGATTCTGCCGAGCCTCGACCTGGAGCTCCTGGAGCAGATCAACGGAATCGTCCGGGTCCATTTTCTCCAGAACGCTGGACTGAAGGCTAACCGGAAGCTCCGCGAAAAAACCGGAGGCCTTCCAGGCATCCAGCGATTCCAGTACCTCGGCGGCAAAACCGGGCTCCAGGGCTTCCACCCGCCTGGCCGCTGCCTCGTCCGACAAGGCAAGCAGCTTTTCGGCAGCTTCCGCGGGATGAAGATCTTCAGCTGGTTTATCGGTCATTGCTTGAAAACCAACCGCAATTTGATTTTTATACTAAAAAGCTGACGGAACGGAAGAAAAAGCCCCCCTGGCCCTCACTCACAGATACCAAAGGGGCTGGATCAACCAGGGATGAAAAAGCGCTTAGCTGCTGGAACCACCGACTTCCGCCTTTAAATCCTCTATCTGTTCGGAGTTGTACTGGGCAACTTCCAGGAGTCTATTGACCCGGTTCTCGATCCCGCCGATTTCCTCGGTCAGGGTCTCTAGCTTACCTGCCAGATTTGAATCCGCGGCCTCCAGAGAGTTAGCGGTTTCCTGCATACTGCTGAGTTCTGCTTCCAGGCTCTCGAGATTCGCCGTGACGGATTCGTACCTGCCCGAAGCTGTCTCGATAAAACTATCCAGGTTCGATTTAAGATTCGCTTGCCCGGTTTCCAGAGCCCCGATTTCGTTGTTTAACCTTTCGATTTCGGCGAGCTCTTCTGCCATCTCTTCGTCGGTTTTCTCGAGCTCACTGACTGAACTCTCCAGGCCTTCAACTCGGGAGGAGAGGTCCCCGTAAGTTTCCTTCCAGTCCTGTACTACGCCCTGCAGAGAATTGTAGTTTTCGACGACGCCGTCGACGCGGCCCGAAAGATCATTTACCGTTCCGGAAAGGTTCTCGACTTTTTGATTCATCTCGGATTCCAGCGAAGAAACTACCTCCGACTGCTCCGACTCTACGTTATTGAGCTCTTCGGTCAAACTACTGACTTGAGATTCGAGCTCTTCCACTCTCGCGGTTTGGTCGGCGGAATTTATTCGTCCGTTAAAACTGAGACCGACGTAAAGCAGACCACCAATTAAGACCACGAGCAAACCATAAACTGCGAATTTGGAAAATCCTGACATCGTTATTACCTCCTTAAAAATTTGATTTACTCTGGTACCTGCACCCAAAGTCTATTTGGCGCGTCGGTTTAAGTCAAATTTGAACACCTTTTCGGACTGTCGAATATCAAGTTGACACGGCTTTTCTCACCTCATATTATCAAAATCGCAAGTTGGTCTCGGGAAAACTAGTCCTGAGTTCAACTCAGACATGGGGAAAAGT
>CAZNVA010000071.1:0-6884 GCA_964576335.1 uncultured Thermotogae bacterium
CTATTTATAATGCCGGTCCAAGTCTATATAATTGTAGGGTTAAGTTTAGTACCAAAAATCAGCTAGCGAGGTGAAGTATTAAATGCAAATTAGCAAAACCAAATTTGAAAGAATGGAGCAGCTCAGTGATGAGAACGGGGTAATCAAGGCAGCGGCCATGGACCAGCGTGGGTCCCTTGTCCGAAGACTTTCTTCCGCCTGTGATATCGGCGAGGACGAGGTCACAAACGAGATGATGGAAGAGTTTAAGGCGGCAATCTCGGAGGAACTTACTCCTTACGCCAGTGCCATCCTGCTCGACCCTGAATGGGGTATACCCGGTGCAAAGGCCAGGGCGGAAGGAACCGGCCTGATAATGTCTTACGAAAAGAGCAGTGCGTCCCGGGAATACTCCGAGATATACGATCACGGCCTTCCCGCCAAAATGAAGGAACTCATGCCTAACTGGAGCGTCCGGAAGTCCATCGAGAAGGACGCCGACGCGATCAAGCTTCTGATTTATTATCACCCGGACGAGGAAGAAATCTACAATGCCCAAAAAGAGGCAATGGTTGAAAGAGTCGGTGCGGAATGTGCTCACCACGATATTCCGTTCTTCCTCGAGTTTCTCGGTTACGGCAAGGACGGTGGCGACTGGAAAAACGATCCGGAACTGGCTAGAGAGAAACCCGATATCGTTCGGAGGAGTATTGCCGAATTCTCCAGGGACAAGTATAACGTGGACGTATTGAAAGTTGAAATCCCAGTTAACCTGAAATTTGCCAAGGGTACCGACGCTTACGAGGGTGGGGAAGTAGTATACGATAGAGATGAGGTCCTCCAGCACTTCGCCGATGCTGCTGAGGCAGCAAAGAAACCGATGATTTATCTCAGTGCAGGTGTGGACGCCCCGCAGATGCGAGAAAGCCTGAGACTTGCCAACGACTCCAACGCAGACTGGAACGGAGTTCTCTGCGGCAGGGCAACCTGGCAGAACGGCATAGCAGAGTACGCAGAAAAGGGAGTTGAAGGCCTACACGCCTGGTTAAAAGAAGGTGGGGTCGACAACATAACTAAAATGAATGCGATCATCGATGAAGGTGCCAAACCCTGGTACTCCGCTTACGGCGGTAGAGAAGAAATCGAAGTGGTGGAATAATTAGATTTCGGCTTTAAGATAACTCAAAGTTGTTAGCTTCCGGCTGGAGGAGTATCATGGTCCTTCAGCCGGATTTTCTTCCCAGCTTTAGCGCTGTAGAATTAACACTTGCCGATTGCTTGCGGTTCTTGTTTCCGATGCCTTTTTAACCAGAACCTAGGTGCTCAATCCAGACCCGGGAGTTGTCGACGAAGTAATTGCCGCCGCCTGGTGCTAAAATTCTCAACGCCATAATGCGTCTCCCTTGGGACGCCTCCGCTTTCCACTGAATTAAAGTGCCATTTTTGCCGGAAGAACAGGGCGCGGTAAATTCGGTTAGCGTTTCCCAGGGACTGTCCCGTTCACTCAGACCCTGTAACTTGAATCCGTCTATATTTGAACTTAACTCGGATACCCCCCGGTGACAAAAGCGCTTATTTTCGAGACCTGGACGGGAACCTGAAGATTTCTTTTCAGGGGATAGGTATGCAGTTTGTAGTACCCCCAGCATTTATCATGAGGCGGTGAATTAGTTGACTCCAGGTATTCACCAGTTCTTTTACGCGCGAAATAGGGAACAAAAAGGTGGAAGAGGTAGTTGGGGAAGAAAGCTTTGAACGAGGCCGACATGAAAATGTACGGGGAAAAGCGAAGTTAATAACAGGAGTGCCGGCAATATACCTCCGGCACCCCTGTTGAAATATGTAGCTCTTTAGCTCAGATCCAGTTCCATTTCCAACTTTTTCTCATGGCCTTTTCTCTCTTCAAAACCCATCTTTTCGCAGAGATGTAACATCGCGTCGGCGTCCCGTGCGACCGTTGTCTCTATGGTCTCCAGGCCTTTATCCCTGGCTATTCCAATTACTGAATCGGTCAGCTTCTCGCCAAGACCGAGCCCCTGCCAGGGGTCACCGACCACTACGGCGTAATGACCAGTATCTTTTGTCGGCCCGATAACCAACCTGCCAACGCCGATCATCTTCTCCTGACCGTTTTCCTCGAGCATTCCCACCATTGCGATTTCCCGGCGGTAGTCGATGTTTGTATACTGGATCATGTCCTCGTGGGTGACCTCGTAACGCGGCCCGAAGAAACGCTTTCGCCATGTCTCCTCGGAGAAGGAGTCAAAGAGTTCGAATTCCTTTGGCTCGTCTTCCGGTTTGATCGGGCGCAGAGTGACGGACCGACCGTCCTCGAGCGTCCAGTCTTCCGAATATTGACCCGGATAAGGTTCAATCGCCAGGTGTTGATGCTGCTCCTCCGGTCCGGTTTTTGCTACTTCCGAGTCCACTATTATCCTTGCATCCAGGGCCTTCAGGTCGCCCTCTATCACTGCCAGTGGGTTTATATCGATTTCCTTAATTTCGGGAAAGTCAATAATCATCTGAGAAAAGCGAACCAGGTTCTTCTCAAGCGCGTTCATATCCACTCCATCGTCGCCCCGGTAACCCTGAAGGAGCTGGTATATCTTTGTTTCTTCCATCATCCGGTGAGCGAGCACCTGGTTCAACGGAGGGAAGCCGGCGACGGTATCCTCGTATAGTTCTACACCAGTCCCACCCCTCCCAAACATGATGACCGAGCCAAAAATTGGATCCTTGTTGGAGCCGAGAAGTAGTTCGTAATCAACGTCTTCGAACATTTTTTGGACTGTTACCCCTTCTATACCTGCTTTTGGTTTTGCTTCCTCGGCTCGATTTACTATTCGGGAAAAGGCTTCCCTTACCTCCTCCTCCGAACAGAGATTCAGCTCTACCCCCCCTACGTCGGTTTTATGAGTAATTTCCGGCGAGTGGATCTTTAGGACAACCGGATAACCCATTTCGGATGCCAGCGAAGCGGCTTCGTCCTGACTTTCAGCGACCCTAGTTTTCGATACAGGGATGTCGTAGTTTTCGAGAAATTTTTTGGATTCGAATTCGGTTAAGGTAGAACGGTTCGATTCACTGACTTCCTTCAGAATGGACTTTAGGTGGTTAGTTGAGCGTGAATCGTCAACATCCAGTTCTTCCGGAGTTTCGTATAGTAATTCCAGATTTTTCGAGTACTGATACATGTATGCGTAAGCACCAATGGCCTGTTCCGGCGTCGGTCTGGTCGGGACGTCTCCTTTCCTTAAAATCTGCCGCCCCTCCTCTACCTCTTCTCCGCCGATCCAGGAGGTTACGATTGGCTTGTCGGCGTCTTCTGATAGCTGGGAAATGGCCTTTGCAGCGTCGGCGGCGCTCGCACCTCCCTGCGGAGTGTAAATAACCATGATGCCGTCCACGTTCGGGTCTTCCAGGCATATTTCACCTGCTTTGCGGTACCTCTGCGTCCCCGCGTCCCCCAGTACGTCGACGGGGTTGCTGGTGCTGGCGGCTCCAGGGAGAGCTTCCCCTAACTTCGAGACAGTTTCCTCGCTCAGATCCGCCATGTCGCCGTCCCAATCAAATACTGCATCAGTTGCCATGATGCCGGGGCCGCCTGCGTTCGTAATTACAGCAAGGTTAGGGCCCTCTGGCAGGTTTTGCTTGGCAAGAACTTCGGAACAGCCGAAAACGTCACTGACGTTGTCAACTCTCGTTACGCCGGCTCGCTTGAAAGCGGCGTTGTACACGGTATCCTCGCCGGCAAGAGAACCCGTATGGGAGGCAACGGCCTCCGCACTTTTGGAGTACCTGCCAGATTTGGTAACTATTATCGGCTTCTTCCGGGCGAAACTACTTGCCGCGCTCATAAACCTTTCGGCGTCCGAAACCGTTTCCATGTAGGTTATTATGCTTTCCGTTTCAGGGTCCTGGCCGAAGTAATCAATCAGGTCCGCAAAGTCGACGTCTATCATATTGCCGACGGAGACGAAACTGCTGAACCCTACGTGTGCTTCTTCGGCCCAGTCAAGGATTCCGGATCCCATAGCACCACTCTGGGAAATGAAGGCAACGTCGCCAGGGTTGGGCTGTTTCCTCAAAAAGCTTACGCTTAAATTAGAGCTTGGCCGGATCACTCCAATACAGTTTGGACCGACGATTCTTACTCCGTACTCGTCACTGACCCGTTTAAGCTCTTCTTCGAGTTCTTCTCCTTCCGCATCGGCTTCGCTGAAGCCGGCTGAAATTACGACAGCTGCATCGACACCGGCATTACCCATTTCCTTCACTATTCCCGGAACAGTGCTTGCAGGTGTGGCGACGACTCCCAGGTCTACCTCACGGCCAATTTCACTTACGCTGGAATAACTATCCAGACCCATAACGCTATCCCTGTTTGGGTTAACGGGATAGATGCTACCGTTGTAGCCATCCAGGATGTTATTCATGAGGTCAGCCCCGACGGAACCGGACTTTTCGCTTGCACCGATTACGGCAATTGATTCGGGTTCAAAGATTTTCTCCAGGTTTTCTGTCGACATGAAATTCCCCCTCCAGAATTTTGTCTTTTTGAAAGTAATTGATTGATGTATCTATGTTGACGTAATGCTGTAACTAACTAGAAGAAACTATATTCTCCTTTTTCCGTGTTCAGTACTGATAAACCTGTCGCTTATTCTGCTATGAAAATTTTCCAGGTGTTCGGCCAGGATATCCCCACTTTTCTTCTCTTCTCCTTTGCGGAGCGCATCGACCAGGCGGGAGTATTCCTCGGCGAAACCCTGCATTCCTCCCTGGAAACTGGGTGCGGCCCAGCCCCTCATAGTCTGTTGCCGCAACTCCCGCAATATTTGCGTGAGAACTTCGTTATCCGAGGCCTGGTTGACCAACTCGTGTGCCCGGAAATCAAGTTTGATTAATTCCCTTGGTTCCGTTTCTTTTTCCATCAATCCAATTAGTTCTCTCAGTTTTTTTAACTCACTTATTTTAATGTTTCTCGCTGCCTTCTTTCCGGAAAGCCTGATCAGAAAACTCCTTACTTCGTAAGCATTCCTCAGCTCCTGCAGGCTTACGTAGGATGCGTAGATCCCTTTTCTCGGGATCATACGGACCAGGCCCTTGTTTTCCAGTTCGATTAGTGTTTCCCTGAGTGGGGTTCTGCCGATATCGAATTCTTCGCAGAGCCGGTCCTCTTTTAGCCGCTCGCCGGGTTTGTAATCGAGGAAAACAATTCTTTCCTCTATCGTTTTCCTTATCTGCTCTCTTTCCATGAATATCCTTGCTCAAATTGTGGAAAATTAAAAATTTAGCGGCCTTCGCTCCGGTAATATTTACCGGGAGCTAAAGACGTAAACCTTTTAACAAAAATCCACTCCAAATTAGTGATTCAAATAACAATCAATTTATTATAGGGATTGAAACTTGATTTGCAATTTTTTTGGGCTAAAGCCCAAAAAAATGCGGATAGAATAGGCAGTCGTTATTGAGTTTTCTGTAGCTTTAAGGCCCTCTCCGGCTAAGTCATCCTGAGCTGCCGGCAAGGGGAACACCGGCCATCTCACTTGCCTCCTTTGTCAGTGCCCTTAAGTCCTGACGTTCCAGGCTAAAGAGGGACGTTTTACCTGCAAGCATGGCCAGCATGGCTGCTTCTTCGGTGAAAACGTTCAGCAAGTTCTCCACCGATTGACCTCTCTTCTGCGTATCCAGTTTTTCCTCGAGCTCGGGGACATGGGTCGTAATCCCGTAAGGACACCTTCCGGTATTACAGAGACCACAGACCTGGCAACCAAGGGCCACTAGGGCGGCAGTGGATATCGAAACGGCGTTTGCTCCGAGGGCGAGGGCCTTGGCAATGTCGGAGCCGCTTGTAATGCCTCCGGAAACGATCAAGTCTACCTCTTCTCTGAGGCCGATATCCACCAGGGCCGCGTGAGCAGCAGAGGTTGCTGCCAGCGTCGGAATCCCGGCGTTTTCCAGTGTCGGATTGGGAGCTGCACCCGTTCCTCCCTGCATGCCATCCACGAGAACGGCATCTGCACCGGCCTTGGCCGCGATCTTTACGTCTTCTTCGACCCGCCCGGCGGCGAATTTGACGATAATTGGCACTTCCCAGTCGACTATCTCTCTCAATTGACGAATTTTCATTTTCAAATCTTCCGGGCCAACTATATCCATGTGTCTGGCGGGGGAGATCAGGTCGGTGTTTTCGGGAGTTCCGCGCACCTCCGATATTTCCTGAGATACCTTATCCCCCATAAGCATGCCGCCCTGTCCGGCTTTTGCACCCTGGCCTATTTTTAACTCTATCGCGTCGGCCGACTGAAGGTACTCGGCCGAGACGCCGAAACGGCCTGAAGCGTACTGAACTACAAGCTTATCGGAAATTTCCCTTTCTTCCGGTAGCATTCCACCCTCACCCGTATCAACTGCACTACCCGCTTCTTTTGCCCCGAGAGCCAGTGCTTTCTTTGCGCTCTTTGAGAGTGCACCAAAAGACATGGCGCCGATATAGATGGGGATATCGAGCTCGAGCGGCTTTTCGGCGTGTCTTGCACCCAAATTAACTTCCGTCCTGCAGGGTTCCCTGTAGTGATCTATCGGTGGGCGCGATACCTGGGCATTCCTGACGGTCAAATCGTCGAAATCCGGCAGTTCCCTGCGGGCACTTGTCCCTCGAACCCTTACGCTACCCGTTTCCGCCTTCTCGGCGATTTCCGCGATTTCGTCTTCGGGCCAGGTATTCGAAGGTGTAGACTCTTCTATCGTTATCGCGTCGACCGGACAGTTTTTCACGCAGGCTCCGCAGTAAGTGCAGGCGTTCATATCTATTTTTGGTTCTGGGTCTCCCGCGCTGGCTGGTTCAACCATGGTAATTGCGTCGACGGGGCAGGTTGTTTCACATTTTCCGCAGCTGATGC
>CAZNVA010000072.1:0-6839 GCA_964576335.1 uncultured Thermotogae bacterium
ATTGGACAGGAATTCCCTGACTTCTTTTATTAGTTTCATAATCTTTAAAATTATAGTTCCCTTTCGGTTTTAGAACAATCTCAGGAAACTCGAGGGGGGCAAAATATCCGAAACTTCGCTACTCGCTGGAGTTATCCCGGCTTTTGAATTATACTCGTTGTCGGTCTTTTTCGGTCTTTCTTTTCGAACGGTGATTAAGCTATGAGCTGTGATATTCCCTTTATCAAGGGTCATATGGGAGGTAACGAAATAATTCTCCTGAACCGGGCCGATCTGCCCCGGGGGAGCGAACTGGCGAGCGGTCTGACTCTGCTGAGCTCTCCCCACATACGAGGTGATCAACTCGGCCTTCTTTCCGGGAGAAAGGACGGTAACGGGTTAGGTGTCCGGATCGTCGACATTAACTCGCGGGACTACCTGCCCGTCTGTGGCGGTCTGACCCAGGTGTTTGGCCGGGCATATACGGAACTCGAGTTAGGGGAGTTGCTTGGCCTGGATTTGCAGCCGGACAGGGAGAGGGTCGACCTCGCGATGCCGGCCGGCGAATTTCCGGTTCTCTTCGATCAAAGTGCTTCAGGTGGCAAGGTGGTTTCCGTAATGGATTCCTTTCTGGATTCAGCTTACGAGGAGGGAGGGGTTGAGGTGGGTGAACTGGCCGGAGTCCGGAGCTACCGCGTCGGTCATTTTCTGGTAACTTTCGTCGAAGCAGTGCTGCAGGCCTACCCGGAGGCAAGCTTCGATCCTATTGATCAAACGACCGCAGAACTGCTGATCGAGCTGCAGGAAAGGTTTCCGGTGGTATTTGATGTGGACGGAGTCAACAGGGACTTTGCCGTCGTCGGCCGGTCGGGAGGGTCGGGGAAGGACGGCCAGTTAATCTTTCCGCACAACCTCTCGGAGGGTCTGGTGGAACAGACCTGTGGTTCCGGTACCGTTGCGGCGGTAGTTGCCATGGCGGAAGCGGGAATGATTTCCGGAACAGGAAAATTGAACCTCGAATTTGCCGCCGGTGGCGAGGCAAAGAGTATCGGTGGCCCCGAGACGACTTTCGTGGAACTTGTACTGGGTGATGGGAGAATCGAAGAAATAAGCTTTTCCCACAGTCTGGTGGAAATTCTGGCCCGGGGATACCTAAGTTTACCCGAGAGTTAGGGCCCAGGCAATTGCCCCCATCAGGACGTTGTTTCCATCCAGCGGCGTTATCATGATTTTCGGTACTTCGTTCTGAGTGTGGTTGCTGATCTTCTCCCGGATCGGGTTCGTGATTAGCTCCGGGTTATTCAGCGCGACCCCGCCACCGACCGTGATCAATTCCGGGTCGTAGGCCTCGGTCACCGTCGCGAACCCGATGGCGTTTAACCGTCCCATTTCCTGAACGAGATCCAGTGCGACCTCGTCTCCCTCCTTTGCCAGGTCGAACAGGTCCCGGGGCCTGAAGTCCTCGAAATCCCGGCGCTTCGCTTCGGCGAGTTTACTCCCGTCTTCGAGGTTTCGGTGGCTGAGCTTCATTTCCACGAAATCGGGAATGTTCGAGCCCGAGCAGTAGGCTTCCCAGTGCCCGCGGCGACCGCAACCGCATTTAAGCTTTTCCTCTTCGTCGATCGTGAAGTGACCGACTTCGGCCGCGTTTCCGTTTTTTCCGATCAGCAAGTTACCGTCCATGATCACTCCGCCGCCGATGCCCGTACTTATCGTGATGTAGACTATGTTCTCGTAATCCTGCCCGGCACCGTACTTGCTCTCGGCGAGCACCGCGGATACGCCATCGTTGATCAGGCCGACTCTCGTGCCGAATTCTTCTTCCAGGGGTCCAGCAAGCGGGACCTCCTCCAGCGGAATATTCGACGGGCTGGTTAGCTTGCCCTCCTCTCTGTTCATCGGTCCGGCCGAGGCAATACCGACTCCGATCAAGTCCGCCTCGCTCAAATTGACTTCTGCGATCAACTTATGGCCGAGTCGGGTAATCTGCCTGCTGACCATCAACTCTTCCGAAGTTTGGATGGCTTCCCGTTTCTTGGCAAGTATCTCTCCGTCCGTATCCGCCAGAGCAACCCTTACCCAGGTTGCACCGATATCGACGCCTAGAGCGTATTTCTCCTCCATCCCTTCCTCCTTTCTCCCTTTTCGGGTTATTCATCTCAGTTTAAGGCAAATCGGGCGGTTCTTAAACTCCCGCCGGGCTTAAATAGGATCGGGTCAAACTTCTTTCGTAGATTTGAAGCCGGTTTCTTTGCCTCGACCCTCCTCCCGGTATTTTTGGTCCTGCAGTTGTTACACCCATTTCCGGGAGCTAAAATTAGTCGTTATGTTTAACAGGGGCAACGGCAAACTCTACTTTAATATGATCCCGTTGATCGTCCTGCTGGGCCTGTTAAGTACCGGTCAGGCACTATACAGGATCAGCGCCACGATTAACGGCGAGATCTACAACACTCCTGGCGGAGAAGTTGGCGAGTTAACCCCGTCTGACTGGGGCTTACCCTACGAAGACGTTTCGTTCAAGACCAACGAGGACCTGACTATCAAGGGCTGGTTCGTCAACAACAAGGAAACCAAACGGGCGATAATTCTTGCCCCGGGCAGGGGGACCAACAGGTGGGATATCCTGGAGAACGCCCCGGTGCGATACCTTTACGATCACGGATTTGAGATACTTCTATTCGATCCGAGGAGTACGGGTAAAAGCGAGGGCGACATGTACGGATTCGGTTACTTCGAAAGCCAGGATATCGTCAATGCCGCCAGGTACCTGAAGCGGGAAAAGGGTGTCAGCGAAGTCGGGGTCTGGGGCGGTTCCGCCGGGGCTTCGGCGGCCATAATTGCTGCTCTGGAATCGGACGAAATAGAGGCAGTCGTTGCGGATAGTCCCTACGCAAATCTGAGAATGGTCGCCTCAAGCTACAGGGACCTGGAAAACGACGGGTTGTTGCAGGCCTTCTTCCCCTTTTACATGGGTGTCGCGCGATTTACGCTTAATTTTAACCTTTACGCCAAAACCGACCTGTTGAACAGGGTGGAGAACCTCGACACCCCTTTATTCCTGATTCACGGCCTGGAGGACCGGGCGCTTAAGCCGGAGAACTCGCAGTTGCTTTACGAAAACGCGGGTGGGGCCAAGCGGATCTGGCTGGCCGAAGGTGCCTGGCACGTCGGGACCCACGAGGTCTATCCGGATAAATACCAGGAGAACGTAACCGATTTCTTCGACAATTACCTGGATGGAGGGGGCGAGGACGAGAACTCTTCCCGATGATAATAGAAGAAATCAAACTACGAAACTATAGAAACCTTAATGACCAGCAGGTCGACGTTGACCCCAGCCTCAACCTTATCTTTGGCCCGAACGGTTCCGGAAAGACCAACTTCTGCGAATCGATTCACTTTGCCTCCAGCGGCGACAATCTCAAGGGAAGCCGGCAGGGAGAGTTAATAAACTGGGAGGCCGAATTTGCTCTGATCAAACTCCTGACCGGGGGCGAGGACAGGGTCGTGGTTTACCTCAAGCAGGGGGAAGGCAAGCAGGTCAAGGTGAATTCGAAGACCAGACGCCAGTCCGACCTGCGGGAACTGGTGCCGACCCACACTTTTGTACCCGAGGACCTGTACATCTCGAAGGGACCGCCGCGGCGGCGACGTTCGGCCCTCAACTCACAGATTAGCCTGATTGACCACGAATACGATAAGCTGCTTTCGGACTACAGGTCCGAGCTTCAGAAGAAGAATACGCTTTTGAAGAAGGAGGACATAAATTTTGAGTTCCTTGAGGTATTAAACGAGCGCCTGGCCGATCTCGGTGCCCGGATTACGGTGCGGCGGGCGGACTACCTGAGGGACCTGAACGACTTGCTGCCGGGGCTTTACGCTAAGTTCGTGGCTGACGCGCGGGAGTTGAGCCTGGGCTACGAGGAGGAGCTACCGGAAGAGGTAACCGAGGAGAGCGTTAAGCACTGGTTAAAGGAGCGAATTGAAGGCAGTCGGGACAAGGAGCTGGAGCGGGAGACGACCGTCGTCGGGCCCCACCGGGATAAGTTCGGTTACAGGTTGGGGGGGCGGGACCTGAGGAAGTACGGTTCGCAGGGAGAACTGCGTACCGCGGTCATCGCGACGTATCTCGCCTACCTTCAGCTTTACAACAGGAGTTTCGACGACTGGCCGGTGCTGATACTGGACGATATACTGAGCGAACTGGATAGAAACCGGGGCGAGGCCTTCCTGCAGAACGTACCCGAGGGGCCGCAGATCTTCATGACGACCGCTACCCGGAACCAGGCCTTCAAAAAACTGACGGGAGATTTTTCCGTGCTCCGGCTCGAGGCCGGAAGGATTGAGCCGCAATGACCCCCGAAAAGAGTTACCTCTATTCGATCTTCAAACGAAATAACCTCCTGAGCGAATTCAAGGAACAGGAGCCGGTCTTCGTCTGGAACCAGGTAGCGGGGGAAGTGGGGAAGATAGCCCGGCCGAAGAAGGTTCAGGGCGAGGCGCTGATACTTGAGGTCCCATCGGCGGCCGCCAAACAGGAACTTTCTTACCTGGAGGACCAGTTCTTAAACGAGCTGAACGATAACCTCGAAGAAACCGAAATAAGCAAACTCAAGTTCGAACTGGGACGTTTCCCTTCCCGGGAGACCCCGGAAGGGGAGAACTTCGACCTGGACGAAGTATCGCTTTCCGAAGAAGAACACGAAAGGATTGAGGAAGCGATTGAAAAGACCGATCTGGACAGGGAGACGGCCGGCAGTCTGAAGAAGTTACTGGTTACACAGCAAAAGAAACGAAAAGTCCGGCTGGAGAACGGCTGGAACGAATGCCCCTCCTGTGGCGGAATTTACCCCGATCACGTTTGCCCGTACTGCGGTTTCGGCTCCCAGTCTAGTTGATACCACCATTTCAAGTCGGTAAACTTCTACAGTTATGTTAAAAAAAACTGAAAGCGAAGAAAACGAAGAGCTCATTGAGAGTACCACGATAATTGCCATCCGGTCCGAAGCGGAAAGAAAGTCCGTCGTTGCTTCCGACGGCCAGGCCACCATGGAGGACACGGTAATCAAGAACAATACCAACAAGGTCAGGGTCCTCTACGACGGAAAAGTTCTGGCCGGGTTTGCGGGCTCCACGGCTGACGCGATGACCCTTTTTGACAAGTTCGAGGGCAAGCTGGAACAGTACAGCGGCAAGCTGGAAAGGGCAGCAGTGGAGCTGACCAAGGAATGGCGCACGGACAAGATCCTGCGGAAACTGGAAGCGCTAATGGTCGTGGTCAACGACGATTCTTTACTGTTGATTTCCGGAGCGGGCGACGTCCTGCGTCCGGACCACAACGTAATTGGAATAGGTTCCGGCGGTTCCTACGCTCTGGCCGCGGGCCGGGCCCTCCTCAATAATTCTGAACTGAGCGCGGAGGAAGTGGCAAGGGAAGCACTGGTCATAACTTCCTCTATCGACGTTTACACCAACGATCAGATTTCGCTAGAGACCATTGATTGGTAAAGGGAAGGGGGAAATATAATGGTTAATTTACCATCGGTGAGCGAGTCGGGCAGCAAGGACCTCACGCCGAGCCAGATAGTCAGCCGGCTCGACGAGTACATAATCGGTCAGGACGACGCCAAGCGGTCAGTAGCAATTGCCCTCCGGAACAGGGTGAGGCGGCAACAAGTAGAGGGTGAGATCAAGGACGATATCAAGCCAAAAAACATCCTGATGATCGGGCCGACCGGCGTCGGCAAGACGGAGATATCCCGGCGACTGGCCCGGGTCGCCCGTGCACCATTTTTGAAGGTGGAAGCCACGAAGTTTACGGAAGTCGGCTACATGGGCAGGGACGTCGAATCGATGATCAGGGACCTGATGAGCCGAGGAATAGAGATGGTGCGCCAGAGCGAAATAGAGAAAGTGGAGGACGAGGCCCGGGATATGGTCGAGGAAAGTATCCTGGACAAATTACTGCCCGCAGAAGAAGCAAGCGAAGAAAGGTCGGAAAGCCTTGAGCGGACGCGGGACAAACTGAAGCGAAAGCTGGAGCAGGGAGAACTGGACGAGCGATACATCGAGATTTCCGTAAAGCAGTCCAGCTCGCCCCAGGTCGAAGTCTTCTCGGACCAGGGGATGGATCAGATGGGGATAGACATGGGGGACATGCTCGGCAACATATTCCCGTCCCGCGAGGAAACCAAACGGGTAAAGATAAAAGAGGCCCGGGACCTGCTGTTTGACCAGGAAGTGGACAAGCTCCTGAACGAGCAGGAAATCAAACGGCGCGGACGAGAGCTGGCCGAAGAAGCGGGAATAATATTTTTGGACGAAATAGACAAGATAGCCGGAGACCAGCCGGGCGAGTCCGGCGGTGGCGGTCCCGGTGTCAGCCGCCAGGGTGTGCAGCGGGATATACTTCCCCTGCTGGAAGGTTCGACAGTCCGGAGCAAGCAGGGAACGATAAATACCGAGAACATTCTCTTCATTACTGCCGGAGCCTTTAACGTCTCCAAGCCCTCGGACCTTATACCGGAACTGCAGGGTCGACTGCCAATTCGGGTCGAGCTGGATAATCTCGGCAAGGAGGAATTCAAGCGGATTCTAATTGAGCCAAAGGACGCACTCGTCAAACAATACAGGGCCCTGCTCGAGGTGGAGGACCTGGAACTGGAATTTACCGACGGTGCGATAGACGAGATCGCCAGGGCATCTACCCAGCTGAACGAGACGACGGAAAACATCGGAGCCCGCCGTCTGGAAACCGTCATGGAGAAGTTGATGGAGGAGATTTCCTTTGAGGCACCCGGTATGGAGAAGGGCGTGCAGGAGATCGATCGGGAGTACGTCAAGGATAAGCTGGAGAA
>CAZNVA010000073.1:0-6661 GCA_964576335.1 uncultured Thermotogae bacterium
GAGCGGCCGGCTGCCTTGCCGGCGTCGCTATAGGTGATGCCATGGGGTTGCCGACGCAGTTCTTGACCCCGGAGGAGATAGAATCGGAGTTCGGCTGGATCGACGGCTTTGTCGCGGCCCCTTCCTGGCATCCCTATAGCGATCACCCGGCCGGATCCGTAACTGACGACACGCAACAGACTCTGGCGCTGGCGGATAAATTACTGGAAACCGGTGACCCTTTAACCCCGGCAGCGACTGCTGAGGCTTTACTTGACTGGGCGAAAGGACGGGGATTGCTGGACACTGACTTCATTGGCCCGAGTACTGGTAGGGCTTTGAAAAAGATTGACGCCGGCGGTAAACCAGAACGATCGGGCTTCAAAGGCCATACCAACGGAGCTTCGATGCGGATCAGCTCCATAGGAATCGTCAATCCGCTGCTGAACTCCGAGTCGGAAAAAGAACTGATAAAAGAAGTACGAGCAGTCTGTAAGCCCACTCACAATACCCCGATAGCAATATCGGGAGCTACGGCAGTCGCGGGAGCTATAGCTCAGGGTATTTTGGGCACTTCCGACGTCGATACCATAGTTGAAACCGGTAAAAGATTGGGCAAAAAGAGTTACCACGAGGCGAAAGACCAGCTGCCCTCCCCAGCGGAAGTAAACGAGAAAATGATTTTGGAAGTATTATCAGGAAGGACCAGCCCTTCCCTGAAAGAAAGGATTGAGTTAGCGGTTGAAGCCGTCCGGGGCGAGGATCGAAAGAACCTTCCTCGAAGGCTTTACAACCTGGTGGGCACCGGTGTAAATACGATTGAAACAGTGCCTGCCGCGTTCGCTCTGGTGGCGGTTACGGAAGGAGAACCAGTTGAAGCGGTTAGGCTGGCGGCAAATGCCGGAGGGGATACGGATACGCTCGGAGCTATAGCTGGGGGTATCTCAGGAGCATATACTGGTCTGTCGGGGTTTACAGAGGAGTTCTTAAGAAAAATAGAAGTCGTAAATAATCTGAATATTGAACAATACGCACGAAGATTGGTAAAACTTGTGGATCTGGGAGGGTGAGGTGACGACATGGCCGAAGTTACTATCCTGGGGTCTCCTTTTGTGGATTTAATGTACGGGTTTCCCTTACCTGGTACGGGTGATAAGTTGGCCGAAGGAATAGACCTCAAGTTAACGCCGGGTGGTCCGGCAGCAAACGTTGCAACGGGTTTGGCCAGACTGGGTTGTAATTCCGCTGTTAATGGCAAGGTGGGTGCGGACTGGTTCGGCAGGTATATCAAGTCCTCACTCCAGAATGAAGGAGTAGGAACTTCCGGTCTTTCCGCGGAAACCGGCAAGAGTACCGGGATCGTTTTTCCAATACTGGACGAGGACGGAAAACAGGTTTCCTACGAACTGATAAACGAACCCGTCCAGTTCGAGTTCGGTCGGACGGAACTCGAGTCCGACTATTTTTCCGGTCAGGATTATTTGTTTGCCGATGGAGTAATGATCCTGGGGAGCTCCAGTGCGGATACGCTGTCCGAGGGAGTAAAGCTGGCCGATAAGGCTGGTGTCTCGGTAATATTTGACCCGAACTTTCGATTGCCAACCTCTGCGCTGGAGGACAAAAAAGAGGTAATTGTTTCGGTTCTGGAAAGGACGGAATATCTGCTTTTGAACAGAGAAGAGATAGAAATTTTCCGGGCTCTATTTTGGCCAGGACTCCAAATGGCGAAGGTTAAGGAAAAACTAATTGGTTTTGGTTTAGATGCCATGGTAGAAAAAAAGGGTTCCTGTGGCCACGAGGTAATAGACGAAAAACAAGGGGTGGCTTACGATCCTTTTCCGGTTGAACAGGTCGACCATGAGGGTGCAGGGGATGGTTTTGACGCGGGTTTTATTGCTGGACTGGCCGCCGGCTTGGAAGTCCATAATGCCTCGAAAATGGGAGCCGCCGTAGGTGCGCTTGTATGTACTGGAAGGACGGCCTGGGAACCTTTACCGCGTGTTAAAGAGCTTCGAAGGTTTTTAAAAGAAGAGGGTGAGGACGACCTCATTCAGTTGCTCGAGGCAAATAGTTAGAAATGCTATGGGTCCAGTAAGGAGGATTGACGACAGTTTTCTAGTAACCATGCTATAATATTGATTGCACTGACCCGGCTTTTTGGATCCGGGCCAGTGCAAAAGTCGAATTTTAACTGTCGCAGTATGCTTTATGGTTCTTGGTCGCTAAAAGCTTCGGAATTCGCGTCTATGTAAAGCAACGCCAGCGGTGCATCTATCTCGTCAGTCTTTTCCTCAAATAATTCCACCACGGTCTCCGGTTCGAATTCTTCCGGTGTCTCAAAGTATAACTGACCCCAGCCTGGTTCTACTGAGCCGTCGTAATCCATGTCGCTCAAGTTGGGTCCCATTCCTTCGTTTTCGCTGACCAGATCTTGAGGGACCTCAAATTTGATCCGCGTTGATTCCTGGATTTCCGTGCGAGTGGAAATCACTCTATCGTCTTTCCGAAAAGCTTCCGTAAGGTTTTCTTCTTTCGGCGACTTACCTAAAATTTCAAATCTTACTCGGTAGTACATAGTATTGATCCACCCTCTTTATATTCGAGCCTAATTCTAATATCTATAAAGAAAGTTATCAAAGAATTAAGCGACAAAATCAACCCCGGTTAAGAACGTCGAGTTAAAGTGTAAAGAAACGCCAATTCAATTTGACGGGACTGTCAAACCCTTACTTGGCTGTTTGTGTGGTGGTAAAAGTGCATTTTGTCCGAGCTTACGGCATTGCTTAACCTGAAAAAACCGGCTCCAGATCGAGACTTCTGATGATGGAAAGACCAATGGCAACGAAAAGGCTGGCCAGCAGGAAGGTAATAAGATAACCGCCGAACTTAGCTATATAACCACCGATCAGGGACCCGAAGACCAAACTTCCGCCGTTGATGGCGTTATAAATTCCGAAAACCTGGCCTTTGAGCTTACCCTCCGATAGGCTGGAAACGATGACAAGGTTGCTAACGTTGATAAACGCCCAGCTGGCCCCGATTAATACAAAAATCGCGATTGCCACGGATAGCTGGGCGACACTACCTTTTAAGGTAAGGAAAGGAACGATAACCAGGGGAAGAATTAATACTCTGACCGCGAGCGCCACGGGTAAAACTTTTCTCGGGCCGTGATCTTTAGTAAACCGTGCTGCCGGGCGGTACAGAAGCGTACTCGATAGAGCATTCGCAATAAAAATTAAATAAATTATGCTATCTTCGAGACCGGCCGAGCTCTTGAAAAAGGCTGGAGCCGGGACGAAAAATATCGCAAACCCACTGAAGACGAGGCCGGTCGCGAGAAGAAAAATGGAGAGTTGACGCCCAAGTTTATCCATGGTTCTCTTTATTTTACCCGGCTTTAACAGGTAATAGAGGTGGATTGGCAGGTATCGGAACCTCTCCGTAATTAGGTCACCAGTTTCAACCAACCTGCCGCGGAACTTGCTCCTGTCGAACTTGACCTCGGAAGGAAGCCATCGCAAGGCCCCCGCGGCACCGGCGAGTGCCGATAGGCCGAGTCCAACAAACAGGAAGCGAATTACCGCCGCTTCTTCTAATAGGAGAGTACCGGCACTTAACCAGATCAATCCCAGAGTTAAACCCAGTGACCAACCGAGCCCCGAACTGAAGTTGAAAGCACCTATCTTTTCATCCCAGTCGCCGCGCCTTTCCTTTTCGATAATCAAAATTGTGCCAACACTGGCGGCGGCCATCCAGAATAGAACGTAAAATGAGTTCAGAAGTAGCAAAACGAGATAAGATTGAGTGAAGCCCATCAGTACGAATGATACCCCCACTCCGGTTAAACCAAGTACGGCAAAAAGTTTTCGCCGGTTTAGCCTGTCCGATAAAGCCCCCCAGCTCAGGCTGGCGAAAATTCCAGCCAAATTACCTGCGGCAGTTAGCAAACCGATTTCTCCTACACCTTTTCCCAGGTGGAGAACGTAAAGCGGTATTAAAATCGAAACGCCTCCGGCGGCCAGGTTTCCGAGAGAGTAGGCACGGTACCAGGGGTCGGCACGTGATTTGAGTTTATTTTTTTGAAATAGATTCTTAAGTGATTTCACTTGATTTCCTTTTAATTATGAAGTTTAAACTAATCAAATATCATTACCTGTTCTTCAGGTATTGGTCATGGGCACCGAGTATTTTTACTGATTCTCCCAGCGTATCCTCAACGTACAGTGTCTGAATTAATATGACGAAAACTATTGCCAGCGGTGATGCCAGCAGGATACCCATGTAGCCAAATAGAACACCAATGAGTAACTGGGCCGTCAGCAAAACCGCCGGGGGTAGGAACACCGCTCGCTTCTGAATTAGCGGCGTCAGTATCTGGTTCTCGAGTTGCTGCAGGAGAACGTAGATCAAAACAACGTAAAGTACCATGTAGGGCCCCTCGATCAGGGCGACCAGAATTGCGGGGACTGCTGCCAGAACCGGACCGATAAACGGGATAAAGGTCAGCAGGCCGGCAATCAAACCGAGCGCAGGCGCCAGGGACAGTCCGATCAGCCACAACAGCAGTACCGTAAGCAGGCCAACGGCCGCCATGGCGACTGCTCTTCCTATCAGCCACCACCGCAGGGCCCGGCCGATAAACACCAGAATTTCCCGAACTCTATCCCTTCTTCCTGAAGAGAAGAGCCGAAGAAAGCCGTTGAGATAGACTTTCGGTTCTATCGATAGATAAACCCCGAGGACGAAAACAAATAACAGGCTGGCGATAACTCCTGCCGTAGTCGTGAAAAACCCGGTAATGTTTCCGAGCAGACCTTTGCCCAGCGGGAGCAATTCATTCGGAGCCGGCAACAGTGATAGCAAGTTGCGCCCCCAGCCATAGCCCGAAAGATACGATTCGATTATTTCTACCGCTTCCGGTATGCGGCGAATCAACTTCGTAATCTGGGTCCCGAACGCTGATCCTGTCAACCAGCCGCAGCCAATCGATGAGAAGAACAGGACGCTTATCGTCAGCCCCAGGGACCACTTCCGCGGTAGGTTGGTGGTTCGCTGGATAAAGTCGGCAATCGAGGTCAAAAAGATGGCAAAAAGAACTCCGCCGAACAGAATAAAAAGTACGAAAAAGACGTGCCGGAAGAGGTAGAGTATTCCGCCCGCCATCAGGGGGATTACCAGCCAGCGGAACACCGGCCTATCGATTAGGCTGAAGTTTCCATTATTCATCGTGGTTTATCCTATTTTTTTGTTTTTTCAAAAACTCAACAAACAGACGGTACTGTTTAATTCTTTCATGAGAACCGTTCCGTATAAGATCGTTTCACATGATTATAAACGTCCCAGATTTTTTTGACAATTTTTTTGGTGTTTGAAATTGGATTTTTTACGGGAAAGTTATCCTGCCGGAAATCCAAATTCTCGATTGAACCAATTTATTTGATTTTTGGCCTGTCATTTTATCCTTTCATCGGGCTGATCTGGAGCGTATAATATACTTGAGTAAAATAGTCTACTTTTGGAGGTCATATCATGACCGAAAGCCTTACGAGGAGGAATTTTTTAAAGTGGCTGGGTTTGGCGGCAAGCACCTTTTCCGCCACACGGTTGACGGCTTTAGCCGGAAAGGATGGACTAGCTCCGGCTCGTTGTAAAATCGGGGAAAGCGAGCTCGAGGAATTCTCAAGGGCGGTGCAGAGCGGAGGGGTTCCGCCGGACGGGATACCGTCGATAGACGAGCCCAAATACGTTGCCGCAGATCGGGCAGAAAGAGACCTTTCCGGTATACTGGCGGACGATTCCATAGTTTTCGGCCTTGAATACGGGGGAAAAGCATTTGCCTATCCAAGAATAATTATGGTCTGGCACGAGATCGTTAACGAAGTGATCGACGGCGATCCAATTTCAATTACTTACTGTCCGTTGACCGGATCCGCGATCGGTTACCGGGGAAAGGTAAACGGTGAAAGGAGCGAGTTTGGAACGTCCGGAAAGTTGCTAAACAGTAACCTGGTGATGTACGATAGATCTACGGGCACGGGGAGCCTCTGGTCGCAGATTCTGGGAAGTTCGGTTCGTGGGCCCCATGCCGGAAACCGCCTGGAAACGGTCCCGCTCGTCTGGACTAGCTGGGGCAAGTGGCGGGAAAAACACCCGGATACTGTGGTTCTTTCGACCGATACCGGGCGGGCCAGGTCCTACGGCAGAGACCCTTACGGCTCCTACCAGAGCGGAGGAACTTATTACCAGGAAGGCGGGCCGAAGTTTGGAGTGATGGCGGAAAGCCGACGGTTTTCGCCGAAAAAAGTAGTCACCGGAGTTAAGGTTGGCGATTGTGCCCTGGCCGTACCGAAGGCAGAATTTGGAAAACGGAAAGTGCACAGCGTAGAGCTTGGCGGAGAGCCCATCATCATCGTGTACGAGGAAGCCCTGGACGGGGTTCGTGCCTTTTCCAGAAAGGTATCAGGCGATGTCAGAAGTTTCGAAAAACAAAATGGCCGCCCTGTCAGCCAACCCGATGGTACGACCTGGAGCGCGGACGGTCTGGGGATTGAAGGTCCGCTGGAGGGCCAAAGGTTGACCCCGGTAGATTTCTTTGACGTGATGTGGTTTGCCTGGTACGGGTTTTTCCCCGATACTCGGGTTATGGAACTTTCTTCTTAAAGTCGGAATCGGAAACCAG